>JAGVUH010000472.1 GCA_019136395.1 Gammaproteobacteria bacterium | reverse complement strand
CGGGTCCCGCGGGTGCAGGCCATCGATGGCCGGCAGGGCGACCAGGGAGATCTGGTCCAGGCCCACCTCCACCAGGCAATCCTCGTAGGCGGGGCCGACCCCGGCCAGGCGCTCGTGGCGGGTGGCGGTACTGGCGGCGGCGCGGAAGATGCTTTCGCGGCCGCTACCGTCCCGGCCAAGGATCGCCACCCGGGGACTCCGGGCGCCGCGCAGGCCAGGGCCAAGCAGGGGGAAGGTCGGTATGGTCATGGTGGGTACAACTCGTCATCTCCGATCAGCTTGGGCCCAGCCTTCACGCCCTCGCCCGCCGCCTGGGCGGGCAAGGATGGCACGGCCGCTGATGCGCTTGCTCCCTCCCCCCTCGCGGGGGAGGGTTGGGGAGAGGGGGGTCTGAACGGTTCTCACCAGGGTTGGTAAACCAGATGGACGGGCTGGCCCTGGCGGAGGACAGTGAGGGTGATCGGCTTCCCCTGGTCGAAGGCGGCCAGGGCCGCGTCCGCCTGGCGGATGTAGTCCAGGGCCCGGGTGGGGCTGAAGTGGGGGATCTCGCCCTGGACGAGGACGATGACATCCCCCTCCTGCAAGCCCAGTTCCCAGAGGATGGAATCCGCCTCCACCCGGTCGAGGGCCAGGCGGGTCGGCTCGCCATCCTGGCGGGACTGCACGGAACTGCTGGCCTTCATCAGCTCCGGCATCCAGTTGGACGAATCGGTGAGATGACTCATCAGCTCCGGCGCCAGAACGACCTCCTGGCGCCACAGTTGCCCCCTGGCCCCGGCAGGCACCCCTTGTTGGCGCAGGCGGTTCAGGAGCCTGCGCTCCTCACGCTGCGCCGCGGTTTCCGCTAGGTTGCTGGCGGGACCGGGGGAGCCGTTGGATTCCGTCCCCGGCGGGGCCTCCTGGTCCGCAACTGACCAGGCTGGCTGCCCTTGGCCTCGCGCGGGGCCGGCGGCCATCGTCAGATCATCGGCCCCCGCGGGGTCCTTGGATGGATCAGGCTGTTCGCGGGCCGCGTCCGGCCACAACCAGAATGCCACCCCCACCACCAAGCCCAGCAACCCGATCAGTATCAGCCCCTGAATCAGGTCAACGAAGGGCGCTCGGCTCTGACTGGAGATACGCATCGGCTGAATGAATCGGTGTTGGGCTTGGCTTGCGCGTGGGGGGGGAAGAGGGCGGGTCGGGTGACGTCTCGGGGGTGTAAACCGCGGCGGCAGGGGCCGTAGTGTTGTCTGAAACCGTTCTTGGCGTCCTGGCGGGACGCAACCTACCCGGCAAATGTTCTTGGCGTCCTGAAGGGACGCAACCTGCCCGGCTAATCCTGGCGCCAGGCCAAGCGTGGGCGCGGGCGCCCATCCTTCAAGGGGTTTCATGATAACAGCCTGCTAGGCGATGTCCGCATGGAGATGAGGGACCTGTCCGACTGGCACCCGACGGCGCCGGGGTCTAAACCTATAGTCATTACCGCGCCAAGCGCGGTGTTCCCCGGCCGCTACGTTTCCGGGTCCGTTGCGGTTCACCAATTCCGGATCCTGTCCCTTGCGGACGGGGACCCGGCCCCCCTGCGGGCGGTGGACTTACCCATCCCGGTCCCCGCACCCGGCGAGATCCGCCTGCGGGTGACGGCCTGCGGGGTCTGTCATACCGAACTGGATGAGATCGAGGGCCGCACCGCCCCTCCCCGCCTGCCGGTGGTGCCGGGTCACCAGGTGATCGGGCGGGTGGACGCCCGGGGGCCAGGGGCGACCCGCTTCGAGCTGGGTGCCCGGGTCGGGGTCGGCTGGATCCACTCCTCCAGCGGCGCCGCCGACGAAAACCTAAGCCCCCGCTTTCGCGCCACCGGCCGGGACGTGAATGGCGGCTACGCCGAGTACCTGACCGTTCCGCAGGCCTATGCCTACCCCATCCCCCCGGTCTTCGGCGACGCCGAAGCGGCGCCCCTGCTCTGCGCCGGCGGGGTCGGCTACCGCTCCCTGCGGTTGACCGGCATCGGCGACGGCCAGGCCCTGGGGCTGTCCGGTTTCGGCGGCTCGGCCCACCTAGTCCTGCAACTCGCCCGCCACCTCTATCCCCACACCGCGGTCCATGTCTTCGCCCGGGATGCCGCGGCCCAGGCCTTCGCCCGGGAGCTGGGCGCGGTCTGGGCCGGGGACACGGCGGACCGCGCGCCCCGGCCGCTGGACGCCATCATCGACACCACCCCGGCCTGGAGGCCGGTGGTGGAGGCCCTGGCCAACCTCAAGCCCGGCGGCCGGCTGGTGATCAACGCCATCCGCAAGGAGGAAGGGGACAAGGCGGAGCTGCTGCGGCTGAACTACGCCACCCACCTCTGGCTGGAAAAGGAGATCAAGTCGGTGGCCAACGTCACCCACCGGGATCTCGCAGAATTCCTGCCTATCGCCGGGGCCATCCCCCTGCGGCCCGCCGTGGAGACCTACCCCCTGGCGGAGGCCAACCGGGCCCTATTGGATCTGAAACTCGGGCCGGTGCGGGGGGCCAAGGTCCTGCTGGTGGACTGAAGGGCCAACCTCAGGGGCTTGGCTCCGGAGGGGACGTTCTGGACGGCGGCACGGCGGGCGTCTTTCACGTCCACCGGGGCCATCGGTCGGCACCTGCCTGGCCGGGGACGGACACTGGCGAAACCCGGCTCGGGGCCTATACTGAACTGTAGAAAATTAGCATTATCAGAACTTCTAACATAGCCCGACTCTCTGATCCGACCACCCCGGGGTAATCATGCGGACCCCCTCTCCCCAACCCTCCCCCACCAGGGGGGAGGGAGCAGCAGGATCAATGGCTTGCGCTACTGATACCAGCCCAGGGAGCGGGGTGAACGCTTAAGCTTGGCTCAGCTTGAGGGGCAATGGGGTTCCGTCGCGGTCATGGCCAGAGGCGGTCAGCTTGAGCGGCGGTCAGGTCAGGCGGCAACCATTTTCCACGCGAAGGGGAGAGCGTCATGAAGGCCAAGCGCACCTATCGGGTCCGCCGCTTCGGGCTCATCGCCCGCATCCTGGCCTTTTTCGTCGATTCCCCCTTGACGCCCCTGATCGCCGGGGCGGCCATCCT
>JAGVUH010000533.1 GCA_019136395.1 Gammaproteobacteria bacterium | reverse complement strand
GAAGAAAGGATAAAGACGGGAAATCCAAGCGTCCCTGCGCGCTCAGAGAGACCTATGGTTTGAGCCTAGCCCGGGCTCGACGATTGGTCAAGCCCCCATCAAGCAGTCCCCATCGGGCAGAAGCTGCGTAAGCCCAGAAGTTTCGCCCTCATCCATCCAGGCTGCCCGGCGCCTTGCGGTTTCGAAGTGCCGAATCAGGATGTACCTGGTGGCAATAGCTCACTGAACCAGACGATTGACACTCAGATAGGCGGCCGTAGAAAGCTCGGGCGCCTCCTGTCCCAGCCAGGGGATATGGCCCAGACGCGGGGCGGGCAACAGCGAAGATTTTCCTCCCGGCGCGCCATCTCCGGGTCGATCTCGTTCACCACCCACCCGGCCAGTCGGCAACCCCTAGCGACAATGCTCTCGGCGGTCAGCAAGGCGTGATTCAGGCAGCCGAGACGCAGGCCGACCACCAGGATGACGGGCAACCCCAGAAGACCCGGCAGATCGCTCACCGCCAGATCGGGGCCCAGGGGCACCCGCCAGCCCCCCACGCCCTCGACAATCACCAGATCCCCCAAGACGGCCAGGTCCCAAGCCCGAGCGCGGATGAGATCTGCATCGATACGCACCCCCGCCTCCCGGGCCGCGATATGGGGAGCGATGGGTGGGAGGAAGGCGTAGGGATTGACCCAATCGTAGGGGACCTGGCGGCTGGAATGGGCCAGTAGACGTTCAGCATCAGGATTCCGCAGCCCCTTCCCGTCAGGAGGTGTCAGGTTGGGGCAAAACGTCGCCGAACCCTCGGACAGGTCTTGAGCATCGTTCAGGCTCGGAGCGGGAAAGAAGGCTGTAGCGGTAGGGGGCGAGGAAGAGACCAGACTGCACCCCGAGGCCACTGGCTTCATGCCCTGGACCCGGAATCCGGCCTGCCGCAAGGCCATGATGAGGCCAAGGCTGACCTCGGTCTTACCACACCCGGTATCGGTGCCGGTGACGAAGAAGCCTTTCAACGACCAAGACCAGGCCAGGGACCAGAGCCAGCGGCAAGCGCAGCCGCCGGCCTCATCCCTGGGAACGACGGCCGATGGCGCTCACCGGCAGGGTCACGACACCGTCGGCGACGACTCGCTGCATGGGGGCCCAGGCATGGCCATAGACCACCTCATAGGTGGCGGGCAGCCGACCCTCGGTACGGTGAACCTCGTAGGCGGAGCGCATGGCGTGCCAGCGGGCCTTGCCCGTCAGGCCGCGAGGGCGTTCCCGGGTGGCGTTGGTCGCCCCCAGGCCGCGCAGATCGTCCATGAGCCCGCCCAGGTCCGCGTAGGTCAGGGTGAGATACTCGGCGTCCAGCACTGGCCCCTCGAAGCCGGCGCGGACCAGGGCATCACCGACATCGTGCATGTCAAGGAAAGGGCTAACGTGGCCATGCCCATCAGCCTGGGCCCAGGCCCCCCGCAGTTCGCGCAGGGTGTCCGGCCCGAAGGTGGTGAACATCAGCAGTCCGCCGGGGGCGAGGGCCCGCCGCAGTTCGGCGAAGGTACGGTCCAGGTCGTTGCACCACTGGAGGGTGGCGTTGGAGAAGACGAAGTCGACGCTGCCCGTCGCCAGGGGCAGGGCCTCGGCATCGGCACAGAGGCAGGTCGGACGGCGCAGCAGGCTGCCACGACGCCGGGCCAGGCGCAGCATCTCGAAGGCGAAGTCCAAGGCCAGGACGCGCCCCTGACGGTAGCGGCGCTGGAGAGCGTCCACCGCCAGGCCGGTGCCCGCCCCCAGATCGAGGATGATCTTGGGTGTGAGCCGCACGTAGTCCAGCCGCTCCAGCAGACGGGAGGCCATCTCCCGTTGCAGCACCGCGACGCCGTCGTAAGTCGCCGCGGCACGGTCAAAGGCCTGCCGGGCGGCCCGCTTGTCGATGGCCGCGTCCGGACGGGGCCGTCCCCTGGGATCATGGGCCTTAGCCTCCATGGAGAGCGAATCCTGGTCCAGGGTCGCGGCTTGAGGATAAGTCTCCATCAGGTCTCCAGTTCCCAGAGAAAG
>JAGVUH010000196.1 GCA_019136395.1 Gammaproteobacteria bacterium | reverse complement strand
TTGGCCACCGGGCGGGTGATGCAGCCCAGGCGCAACAGGGCCTGGTCGACGGGCCCCGCCGGGCGGCCCAGATCGACGGTGATGAAGTTGCCCACCGAGGGGATGTAGCCCAGCCCCAGCCGGCTCAGACCGGCCTCAAACTGGCGCATGCCCGCCCGGTTCATCTCCAGGGAGGCGCGGATGTGGGCCTCGTCCTCCAGGGCGGCGATGGCCGCCGCCTGGGCGATGCTGTTGACGTTGAAGGGCTGGCGGGCGCGGTTGAGCAGGTCGGCGATGTGCGGGTGGCTGATGCCATAGCCCACCCGCAGGGCGGCCAGGCCATGGACCTTGGAGAAGGTGCGGGTGACGATCAGGTGCGGCAGCTTCTCCAGCCAGAGGGAGGCATCCGGAAAGGCCGGGTCCTCGACATACTCGGTGTAGGCCTCGTCCACCACCGCCACGCAGGTGTCGGGAAGCTGGCGCAGGAAGGCGTAGAGCCGATCCCGGTCGACCCAGGTCCCGGTGGGGTTGTTGGGATTGGCGATCCACACCACCCGGGTGCGCTCGTTGACCAGGACGGCCATGGCGTCCAGGTCATGGCCATAGTCCCGGGCCGGGGCGACGCGGGCCGTGGCGCCCACCGCCTGGGTGCTGATGGCATAGACGGCGAAGGCGTGGGCGGAGAAGACCGATTCCTGCCCCGGATGGAGGAAGACCCGGGCGATCAGGTCCAGGACGTCATTGGAGCCGTTGCCGAGGGTGATGGCCGCCATCTCGACCCCGTGGCGCTCGGCCAGCAGGCGGCGGAGTTCGAAGCCGCCGCCATCGGGATAGCGTCCCAACTCCACCAGGGCAGCGCTGGCGGCCTCCCGGGCCTTGGTCCCGGGGCCCAGGGGGTTCTCGTTGGAGGCCAGCTTGATGGAATTGGTGATGCCCAGTTCCCGCTCCAGCTCCGACAGGGGTTTGCCGGGGATGTAAGGCTGGAGTCCGGGCAGGCCGGGCGCGGACAGGTGCAGGAAACGATTGGCGTGAGTGCTCATGCGGTTGCTCTGGGAGAACGATTGAGAAAACGGATAATTATCGGCTTTATCGGGTCGGGTGGTACCGACCCTCCCGGCACGCACCAAAAACTGCGGCGGATCGGGTGAATCAGATGACCGCCTTGGGATAGGAGCCCAGGATGCGGAACAGGCTGGAGGCCCGGCGCAGGCTCTCCAGGGCCGGGGCCACCTTGGGGTCCTCCCGGTGGCCGTCGATATCGACGAAGAAGACATAGTCCCAGAGCCCGCGCCGGGAGGGCCGGGACTCGATGCGGGACATGCTGATCCCATAGTTTGCGAACGGTTCCAGCAGGGCGTAGAGGGAGCCCGCCTCATTGTGGGCGGAGATCAGCAGGCTGGTCTTGTCGTCGCCACTGGGCCGGGCATCCTCGGTGCCGATGACCAGGAAGCGGGTGGTGTTGCCCGGTTCGTCCTCGATGCAGCGCTCCAGGATGTCCAGGTCGTAGATGTCCGCCGCCGCCTCCCCCGCCACCGCCGCCGCGCCGGGATGGTTGGCCGCCAGGCGCGCCGCCTCGGCGTTGCTGTCCACGGCGATGCGCTCCACCAGGGGCAGGTGACGGTCCAGCCAGCCCCGGCACTGGGCCAGGGACTGTTGATGGGAGTAGAGCACCTGGATCGCCGCCAGTTCCGGTTCGCGGCTCATCAGGTGGTGGTTGATGCGCAGACTGACCTCACCGGCGATGCTCAGCGGGGAACGCATGAACATGTCCAGGGTGTGATTGATCACCCCCTCCGTGGAGTTCTCCACCGGCACCACCCCGTAATGGCAGGAGCGGGCCTCCACCTCGCGGAAGACATCGTTGATGGTCGCCACCGCCACGGTATTGGCGGCGTGGCCGAAGTGCTTGACCGCCGCCGCCTGAGTGAAGGTCCCCGCCGGGCCGAGGAAGGCCACCGACAGGGGCTGTTCCAGGGCCAGGCAGGCGGACATGATCTCGCGGAAGAGGCGGGCCATGGCCTCGCCGCTGAGCGGCCCGGGGTTGCGTGCCTTGATCCGACGCAGCACCTCGGCCTCGCGGCCGGGACGGTAGAACTGGCTGTCGCCCAGTTCCGCCTTGATCTCGGCCACCTCGCCGGCGCAGGCGGCGCGGGCGCTGAGCAGGCGCAACAGTTCCGTGTCGATGGCGTCGATGCGCTGGCGCACGTCCGCCAGCCGCTCCTCGGAGTTCATGGCCTTGTCCGACGCGTGCATGGCACTGCCCTCCCCCGCCCCGTCGCAGATTTCCCGCCCTGGCCCCGGCCCCGACACGAGCGTCAGGCCCCTTCCCGTTCCTGGTCGCAGCCCAGACAGCGCACCGACAGCACGCCGGGGATGTCCCGCAGCTTCACCACCGTCTCCTGAGGCACCCACTGATCGAGATCCATCAGGGTCACGGCAATGTCGCCCCGGGAGCGGTTGAGCATGTCGATGATGTTGAGCCCCGCGGCGGCCAGGTCGGTGGAGATCTGGCCAACCATGTTGGGCACGTTGCTGTTGACCACCGCCAGGCGGTAGGTGCCAGCGCCGGGGTTGCGCGGCAACTGGATCTCGGGGAAATTGACCGAGTTGGTGACGTTGCCGTCCTCCAGCCAGGCCCGCACCTGGTCGGCGACCATGACGGCGCAGTTCTCCTCCGCCTCGCGGGTCGAGGCCCCCAGATGCGGCAGGGTCACCACCCGGGGATGGTCCTTCAGCAGGTTGGAGGGGAAATCGCAGACATAGGCGTAGAGATGGCCGGAGTCCAGGGCCGCCACCGCCGCCGCGTCGTCGATGATGCCGTTGCGGGAGAAGTTGAGCAGCACCCCGCCCTTGCGCATGTGGCGCAGGCGCTCGGCGCTGATCATGCCGCGGGTCTCGTCGGTCAGGGGGACGTGGAAGCTGATGAAGTCGGACCGGGCGACCAGGTCGTCCACGCTCAGGGCCTGCTGGACGTCGGCGGCCAGTTGCCAGGCGCGCTGGACGGTGATGGTCGGGTCATAGCCGATGACCTTCATCCCCAGGGCCCGGGCGACGTTGGCCACCTGGACGCCGATCGCCCCCAGGCCCACCACGCCCAGGGTGCGGCCCGGCAGCTCGAAGCCAACGAACTGCTTCTTGCCCGCCTCCACCGCCTTGCTGATGGCGGCGTCGTCCCCCTCCAGGTCCCGGGCGAAGGCCCAGCCCTGGGCGATATTGCGCGCCGCCAGCAGCATGCCCGCCACCACCAGCTCCTTGACGGCATTGGCGTTGGCCCCGGGGGCGTTGAACACCGGGATGCCGCGCTCGGACATGCGCGCCACGGGGATATTGTTGACCCCGGCCCCCGCCCGGCCGACGGCGCGCAGGGAGGCGGGGATCTCCAGGTCGTGCATGCTGGCGGAGCGCACCAGGATGGCGTCGGGATGGGCGATCTCGGAGGCGATCTCGTACTTCTCGCGGGGGAAGCGGTTCAGGCCAGAAACCGATATATTGTTCAGCGTCAGTATCTTGTGCATGCTTTTTAATCCTAGCTCAACCGTGAGTGCGCTCGAACTCGGCCATGAAGTCGACCAGGGCCTTGACCCCCGCCTCGGGCATGGCGTTGTAGATGCTGGCGCGCATGCCGCCCACCGAACGATGACCCTTGAGGGTGAGGAGACCCTGGGCCTTGGCCGCGGCGAGGAAGGGCGCGTCCAGTTCCGGGTTGGGCAGGGTGAAGGGCACGTTCATCCAGGAACGGCAGTCCGGGCGCACCGGGTTGGCGTAAAAACCGGAGGCGTCGATGGCATCGTACAGCAACTGGGCCTTGCGCTGATTGATCACCGCCATCTGCTCCAGGCCGCCGAGTTCCCGCAGCCACTTGAACACCAGCCCCGCCAGGTACCAGGCATAGGTCGGCGGGGTGTTGTACATGGAATCGTTGTCGGCATGGATCTTGTAGTCGAACATGGTCGGCGTGCCCTCCAGGGGCTGGCCGATCAGATCCTCGCGGACGATGACGAGGGTCAGGCCCGCCGGGCCCACGTTCTTCTGCGCCCCGGCGTAGATGAGGCCGAAGCGGGAGACGTCGATGGGCCGGGAAAGGATGGTGGAGGACATGTCCGCCACCAGGGGGACCTCGCCCGTCTCCGGGACATAGGGGAATTCGACGCCTTCGATGGTCTCGTTGGGGGTGTAGTGGACATAGGCCGCCGTCTCGCCCAGCAGCAGGTCGGCCTGCGCCGGCACGCTGGTGAACTTGCCCTCGTGCCCGCCCTCGGTGACGGCGACCGTGCAATAGCGCTTGGCCTCCTGGATGGCCTTCTTCGACCAGGAGCCGGTCTTGATGTAATCCGCGTCCTGACCGCCGCGCAGCAGATTCATCGGCACCATGGCGAACTGGCTGGAGGCGCCGCCCTGGAGGAACAGCACCTTGTAGTTGTCCGGGATGGCCAGCAGGGCGCGCAGGTCGGTCTCGGCCTCGGCGGCGATGGACATGTACTCCTTGCCGCGATGGCTCATCTCCGCCACGCACATGCCGGAGCCATGCCAGTCCAGCATCTCCTCCCGGGCCTGGTTGAGGACGCTTTCCGGCAGCATGGCCGGGCCGGCGCTGAAGTTATAGGGTCTTGCCATGGTGGTTACTCCGTCAAGGTGGGAAGCTGGAATGGTGGTAACTGAAAAGTGGGTAAGCTGATGTATGTCTTTGTTTGATTGGGCGGGTGAGGGTCCACACCCTTAAACGGCCGGGGATTCACCCGGATCGGTCTCCTCGGCCGGGTCCGCCGGATCGGCCGGATTCGCTGGCTGGGCTGGATCAGCGTGATCAATCAAACCGGCCGCGTCGGCTGGGTCGACTGAGTCCGCGTCCTCCAGTCCAGCCTCCAGGCCCGGGATACGCTCCACCCCGGCCAGGCGTTCGCCCTCGCCGACGCGGATGAGTTTGACGCCCTGGGCGGAGCGGCTAAAGACGGGGATCTCCGCCACCGTGGTCCGCACCAGGGTGCCGCCGACGGTGATGAGCATGATCTCATCCTCCGGGCGCACCAGGACGGCCCCCACCAGTTGGCCGTTGCGCGCCGAGGCGCCGCTGGCGATAACGCCCATGGTACCGCGCCCCTTGGTGGGAAAGTCCTCCAGGGGGGTGCGCTTGCCGTAGCCGTTCTCCGTGACCGTCAGGATAGCGCAGCCAGGGTCGACCACCAGCATGGCGATGACCGCCTGGCCCTCGCCCAACTGGATGCCACGCACGCCGTGGGCGCCACGCCCCATGGAACGGACCTCGCCCTCCCGGAAGCGGACGGCCTTGCCGGCGGAGCTGAACAGCAGGATGTCCCGCTCGCCGTCGGTGATGGCCACGTCCACCAGTTGCTCGCCCTCGTGCAGGTCCAGGGCGATGATGCCGCGGGACAGGGGCCGGGAAAACTCCGGCAGGGGGGTCTTTTTGACCGTCCCGGCGCTGGTCGCCATGAAGATGAAGTGCCCCTCGTCGTATTCCTGGACCGGCAGGACGGCATGGATCCGTTCCCCCTCCCCCAAGGGCAGGAGGTTGACCATCGGCCGGCCGCGGGCCGTCGGCCCGGCCTGGGGCAGTTCGTAGACCTTGAGCCAGTAGACCTTGCCCAGGCTGGAGAAGCAGAGGACAGTGTCGTGGGAATGGGCGACGAAGAGTTTGTCGATGAAGTCCTCATCCTTGGTCCCCGCCGCCGTGCGCCCCTTGCCGCCGCGCTTCTGGGCCTGATACTGGGTGAGGGGCTGGGCCTTGGCATAACCGGCGTGGGACAGGGTCACCACCACGTCCTCGGGGGTGATCAGGTCCTCCAGGGTGAGGTCGGCATGCGCCGCCTGGATCTCGGTGCGCCGCGGGTCGCCGTACTGGTCGCGGATGGCCACCAGTTCGTCGTGGATCACCGCCATGAGGCGCTCGGGGGTGGAGAGGATGTTGAGCAGTTCGGCGATGGCCGCCAGGATCTCCTCGTATTCCTTGAGGATCTTGTCCTGTTCCAGGCCGGTGAGGCGATGCAGGCGCAGGTCGAGGATGGCCTGGGCCTGGGCCTCGCTCAACCGGTAACCGTCCGCGCTCAGCCCCAATCCGGCCTCCAGATCGTCGGGGCGGCTTTGCTCCGCCCCGGTCCGCGCCAGCATGTCCGCCACCGCCCCGGGCCGCCAGACCCGGCTCAGGAGCCCGGCCTTGGCCTCCGCCGGGCTGGCGGACGCCTTGATGAGTTCGATGACCTCGTCGATGTTGGCCAGGGCCACCGCCAGCCCTTCGAGGATATGGGCCCGACCCCGGGCCTTGCGCAGCTCGAAAATGGTCCGGCGGGTCACCACGTCCCGCCGGTGGCGCAGAAAATACTCTAGCAACTGCTTGAGGTTGAGCAGGCGCGGCTGGCCGTCCACCAGGGCGACCATGTTGATGCCGAAGACCGATTGCAAGGCGGTGTGCAGGAAGAGGTTGTTCAGCACCACGTCCGGGTAGTGGTCGCGCTTGACCTCGATCACCATGCGCATGCCGTCCTTGTCCGACTCGTCGCGCAACTCGGCGATGCCCTCGATCTTCTTCTCCTTGACCAGTTCCGCCATACGCTCCAGCAGCCGCGCCTTGTTCACCTGGTAGGGCAACTCGGTGACGATGATCGCCTCCCGGCCGCTGCGCTTCTCGGTCTCGGTATGGGTCCGGGCGCGCATCACCACCCGCCCGCGGCCGGTGCGGTAGGCCTCGCGAATGCCGCGCACGCCGTTGATGATGCCGGCGGTGGGGAAGTCCGGCCCGGGCACCAGTTCCATCAACTCGTCGATACCGATCTCGGGGCGCTCGATCACCGCCAGACAGGCGGCGATGATCTCCCGCAGGTTGTGGGGCGGGATGTTGGTCGCCATGCCCACGGCGATGCCGGCGGAGCCGTTGACCAGCAGGTTGGGGAAGCGCGCCGGCAGGACGGTCGGCTCCCGCTCCGACTCGTCGTAGTTGGGGATGAAATCGACCGTCTCCTTGTCCAGATCGTCCAGCAGGCTGTGGGCGATGCGCGCCATGCGCACCTCGGTGTAACGCATGGCCGCCGGGGCGTCCCCGTCCACGGAGCCGAAGTTGCCCTGGCCGTCCACCAGCATGTAGCGCATGGAAAAGGGCTGGGCCATGCGCACGATGGTGTCGTAGACGGCGGTATCGCCGTGGGGATGATACTTACCGATGACGTCGCCGACCACGCGCGCCGACTTCTTGTAGGGCTTGTTCCAGTCGTTGCCCAGTTCGTGCATGGCGAACAGCACCCGGCGATGGACCGGCTTCAGGCCGTCGCGGACGTCCGGCAAGGCCCGTCCCACGATCACGCTCATGGCGTAATCCAGGTAGGACTGACGCATCTCGTCTTCCAGGTTGACGGAGATGACTTCTTTGGCGAAATCCGGCATGGCGATGGGTGACCTGGGCGCGACGGAGGGCGAACGGGCAAGCCAGACCGAGGGGGCGAAACCGCTCTAGCCCCGGGCCTGGAAAACGCGTAATTCTAGCATGGCGGGGGGTGGTAAAGCCCCCGCGCGGTTAAGTTAATGGTCCTGAGGCGTCCCGCCAACGCCCTGACGAGGGCGGACGCCGCCGGGATCTCCCGTCAAGCCAAGAGGCTCGTTAAACGCCTCCCCTCCGGGATCCTGCCTTTTTTCTCACAACCACTTAGACCATCGGAGGCCGTGAAAAAGGCCCGTTTCCTCACCAGACCCGAAGCGCGCGGGTTTGGCGCGGCTGATGGTTCAGAGCAGGGGCCGCAGGACCGTCCGCTCCAGGCGGCGGGCCAGGAGGACGATGAGGGACACCAGCAGCAGGTAGACCAGGCCGGCCAGGAGATAGGCCTTGAAATACTGGAAGTTGCTGGCGGCCAATTCCTGGACCTGGGCGAAGAATTCCGTGTACTGGATGAGAAAGACGACGGAACTGTCCTTGAGGTTGAGGATGGCCTGATTGGTCAGGGCCGGCACCGCCGCCAGGCGCAGGGCCTGGGGCAGGGTGATGAGACGGAAGACCTCCAGATGGGTGAAGCCCTGGGCGCGGGCGGCCTCCAGTTCTCCGGGGTCGATCCCGTTGTAGGCGATGCGCAGATAGCGGGCGTTGTAGGCGGCGACGTTGAGGGTGAAGCCGATGATCGCCACCGTCAGGGGCGACAGGCGCAGCCCCAGGGGCGGCAGCCCGTAGTACATCAGGAACAGCAGCACGATCAGCGGCGTGCCGATGAAGAAGGAGATGTAGGCATCCGTCAGCCGGCGGGTGACGGAATGGTGGCTGATGGTCAGATAAAAGACGCCGATGCCGGCAAGCAGGCCGGTGAGGGTGACGCTAACCGCCAGCAGCAGGGTGTTGCCCAGGCCCGCCAGGAGCGCCGGCCCGTAATCCAGGACCTCCTGAAAGAAGGCCAGCCAGTCGCTCATACCCCGCGGGCCCCACGGCCGAAAAAGGCGCTGATGTGGGGGTCCTGGTG
>JAGVUH010000103.1 GCA_019136395.1 Gammaproteobacteria bacterium | reverse complement strand
CCAAAACCCATCGCGATCATCAGCAGGACCGGCCCCAGGAGGGCAAAGGCCAGGCGAATGGGATCCCGGACCAGTTCCGCCCCCTCGCGCCGGGCATAAGCCCAGAGCCGGCGCCGGGAAAAGCGCGGACGACGGCCCGGGTGGGCTGTGGGGGCCGGGTTAGCCGAGTAGGCTGAATGGACTGGGAAGGCAAAGTGAATGGGATGGGCAGGGGGCACTGGCGGCGGTAGCCTGGTCCCCTTTTTATCCGTCGGGTTCTTCAGAGTGTTGTCTGCTGGTTTTTCCGGCGGTTCGTCCGGAGGGTTGTCCGCCAATGCGTCCTCCGGCTTTTCCGCCGGTTTGTCCACTGGTCTATACCCTGATCCGTCCACTGGGCCATCCACCGATCCGTCCGCTGTAACGTCCTTTGGTACGTCCATCGATTGGTCCGCCGCCGGGCCCCCGGCCGGCTGGCCACTCGCGACCTCCTCGTCCAAGGCCCCCTGCTCCATGTAGGCGATGAAGGCCTCCTCCAGGGTCGCCACCCCTTGGGCGGCCTTGAGGTCCGCCGGCGTTCCCTGGGCGAGGACGCGCCCGGCGTGCATCAGGGACAATCGATCGCAACGTTCCGCCTCGTTCATGAAGTGGGTGGAGATGAAGAGGGTGACCCCCTGGTCCCGGGAGAGGGCGACGAGTTCCTCCCAGAAACGATCCCGGGCGATGGGGTCAACGCCGGAAGTGGGCTCGTCCAGGATGAGCAACGCCGGCGCGTGGATCACCGCCACCGCCAGGGACAGGCGCTGGCGCATGCCAAGGGGCAGTTCCTCGGCGCGGGCCTCGAGATAGGGTTCCAGACCGAAGCGCGCCGCCAGTTCCGCGATGCGCTGGGGAATCCGCCCCGCCGGCAACCGGTACAGCCGGGCGTGGAGGTCCAGGTTGCGCCGCACGCTGAGTTCCCCATAGAGGGAGAAGGACTGGGACATGAACCCCAGGCGCTGGCGCAGGGCCGCGTCCTCGGCCGCCACCGGCTGACCGAAGACCCAGGCCTGACCGGCGCTGGCCGGCAGCAGGCCGGTCAGCATGCGCATGGTGGTCGTCTTGCCACAGCCGTTGGAGCCGAGAAAACCGAAGATCTCCCCCGGGTGGATGTCCAGGCTGACGTCCGCCACGGCGACGAAGTCCCCGAAGCGGCGACTGAGCCCCAGAGCGCGGATGGCGGGCCCGCCGTCGCCATCCGTCCGCCGGGGCGGGACGATCAGGCGGCGGTGGTCCCCCCGCTTTTCCGCCGGCAACAAGGCGACAAAGATCGCCTCCAGGTCCTCTTCCCCGGTGCGCGCCCGCAGATCCGCCAGGCGTCCCTGGGCCAGGACCTGGCCCGCGTCCATCGCCACCAGGTGGTCGAAGCGGGCCGCCTCCTCCATGTAGGCGGTGGACACCAGCACGCTCAGGTCCGGGCGACGCTGGCGCAGGCGGTCCATCAGCTCCCAGAAGCGGCGCCGGGACAGGGGGTCCACGCCGGTGGTGGGCTCGTCCAGGATCAGCAGGTCCGGCTCGTGGATGAGGGCGCAACACAGGCCCAGCTTCTGCTTCATGCCCCCGGAGAGGTTCATGGCCGGGCGATCGGCGAAGGGGGCGAGGCCCGTGGCCTGGGTCAACTCGGCGATACGGGCGGCCCGGGTCGGCCGGTCCTGACCGAAGAGCCGGCCGAAGAAGTCCAGGTTCTCGCGAATCGACAGGCTGGGATAGAGGTTCCGCCCCAGACCCTGGGGCATGTAGGCGACGCGCTCCACCACCCGCTCCCGCCCGGCGGGCCGGCGCAGGTCCTGGCCCAGGACCTCGACCCGGCCGGTCTGGATCCGCCGCACCCCGGCGATGAGGCCCAGGAGGGTGGACTTGCCAACCCCGTCCGGGCCGATCAGGCCGCAGACGGCGCCGGCGGGTAGTTCCAGGCTCACCCCCGCCAGGGCCCGCACCTTGCCGTAGCTGTGACTCAGCTCCCTGAGGCGGACGACGGGGGGAGGCAAGGTCAGCTCAGGGCTCCCGGGAGCGGGTCGTGACCGGACCGTTCGTCCCCGTTGCGGTCTCAGGCGCCGGCCCCGACGTAGCGCCTTGATCCGGCTCCAGCCCTTGCGCCCGCTTTGACGCCGTAACTGCCTTTGGCCCTGGCGCAATATCAGACCCTGGGTCGTGATCGGCACCCGCATCCTGTTTAGGCTCCGGCGGCAGCCGGCTGGCCAGCTTCGCCGGCCAGGGGGTGTCGGGGTCGAGCCGGACATAAGCGACCCCGGGGAGGCCGGTCTTGACCAGGGGCTCGTAGCGGACGAGGAGCTCCGGGGGGATCTGGACCTTGACGCGAAAGGCCAGTTGCTCGCGCACGCTCTGGGTCTCCACCTGCTTGGGGGTGAACTGGGCGCGCGGCGCGACGAAGGAGACGCTGGCGGGGATCACGTACTCGGGAGCGGCGTCGAGGACGATCCGGGCCTCGCCGCCGAGGGGGACGCGGCCCGCCGCCGGCGCCGGCAGAAAGATCACCAGATAGACGTCGGTGAGGTCGAGCAGGGTCAGGACCTTGCCGCCGCTCCCCAGGACCTCGCCGGGTTCCGCCAGCCGATAAAGAACCCGTCCGTCGCGCGGGGCGCGCAGGGTGCCATCGGCGATATCGACGGCGACGCGCTCGCTGCTCGCCTGGGCCGCGGCGATCGCCGCCTCGGCGGCGACGACCTGGATTTGTGCCGCCCGCAGGGCGGCCTCGGCGGTCCGAACCTTGGTGCGGGCCTGGTCCAACTGATCCTCGGCGACGAACTTGCCCGAACGGGCCAGCCGTTCCAGCCGGGCCAGATCGCGGCGGGCATAGTCGAGCTCGCTGGCGCGCTGCTCCCCCACCGCCAGGCCCTGCTCCCGTTCCTGCTCGGCCCGGCGCTGCTCCGCCTCGGCCTGGCGGCGCTGCGCCTCCAGGGCGGCGGTGTCCAGCACCGCCACCACCTGGCCCGCCGCCACCCGGTCGCCCTCCCGCACCCGCACCTCCAGCAGCCGCCCGGGGATCTTGGTCGCCACGTCGACCTCGGTGGCCTCCAGACGGCCATTGCCCTGGGCAAGGCCCTCTGGCAGGCCGCGATGGTTCAACAGCCCGAACAAGGCTCGCGGCAGGGTGGCCAGGTCAACGCCGGTCCGCAGTCCCCATGCCACCACCATGACCGCGATGAGAACGGAGACCAGGAGGCCCCCCACCCACCACCGGCGGACCTTCGTGCTCATCGACAAGGGGTCAGTAATAACGGTCCAGGGCCGCCAGGAAATCCTCCCGGGGGGGCAGCAGGTCCGGCTGGATGGCCAGGGGCAGGGTGACGGCCCGCTGGCCGCGGCCGCCGCGAAATTCCATGAAATCGAGGCGACGGGTGGCGGCATTCTCCGGCTCCCGGACGATGTTCATGGCGTCGAGGTAGAGGGTGATCGGCTCCACCCACAGATGCTGCCCGGGGTTGGCCAGGACCTCGATCACGATCCCCAGATGGGCCTCCAGGGTCTCCTGGTCCGGCCCCAGGGCCTCCAGTTGGGCGGTGACGTCATCCAATTCCGCCATGAGCGTGGCCAGGTCCGGGTGCCGCGGATCGAGGGCCTTGAAGCCCCAGCCGCCTTGCTCCAGGGCACTGAGCTTGCGCTGCAGCAGATCGCGCTGCCGGGACAGGTCGGCCCGTTCCAGCTTGACCTCGCTGATGCGGTTCAGGGCCTGAGTCAGGAGAAAGTCGAAGGCCCGGCGCATCAGTTGGCGCCGCCCCTCCTCCTCGCTGACGTTGGGCTCCAGAAACCGATGGGCCACGAAACTGACCACCACCTGGGCCACGTCCCGGCGGATCTGGTCGCCGACCAGATCCATGCCGAGGACGTGGCGCTCCACCCGTTCCGCCATCAGTAGGCCGACCACCCGCCGCGCCACCCGCCCCTCGCCGGTCTCGAGATATTCCCGCAGGGCCTGGTCCCGCCCCAGGATGTCGAACATGCTGTCCGCGGAGGCGAACAGGGCGCCCAAACGCGGGTCGGCGCCATGGGCGGCGGCAGTCACCTCCAGGAACCCCGGGATGCCATTTACCACCTCGATGACATGGTCGATCGCCTTAACGATGGGGTCATGCAGCCGCCGGCTAAGGCCGGACAAGGCCCGCAGCCGGGGGTCCGTACCTTCCACCACCCGCTCGGTCGCCCGTTCGATCAGGGAGGCGGGATAACGGCCGCGTTGCTCACGGCCACCAAAAATCGAATGCAAGAGTTTCAACATGGGCTCACCGCCGAGGGCATCGCTGGTCAGGAAGGGATTGGACACCGCAACTTGGGGACCGGAGACGGCTGAGCTGCCCGCCAGTCCGAGCGCGAATCAGAGACTGGCGAGTGCCACCCTGTCAATAGTCCGAAGATCTCCCAGTAAGTTATCTGGCCCGAGAAACAACCACTACCCGGTCCACTATACTTCACCGCCAAGTTCCTCGAATGAGCCTGTCTGAAGGTCCGCCGGCCCTGACGGGCAAGCCCGCTCACCCAACCCAGGCCATCCATGACCACCACGACGCCATCCCCTTACCATCCCGGACACTTCATCGACATCTACCTGCGGTTGGGCAAGCTGCTGTTTCAGCATGGCGCCACGGTGCAACGGGTGCTCGACAGCATCCAGGCCCTGAAAAATTACCTGGGCGGTGACGACATCCATGTCCTGATCGAATACGACGGCCTGATGATCACCGACATTCGCGGCCGGCACTTTCGCACCCGGGTGGAACGGCGCACCAGCTTCGTCACCTTCAATATCGAGGTGCTGATCGCCATCAGCCACCTGATCCGCGCGCTGGAGCGCGAGCACCCCAGCCCGGACGACCTCCGCCGGCGCCTGGACGGGATCGCCCATCGCCACTCGCCCCTGAGCGGCTGGACCCAGCACCTGCTGGTGGGCCTGGTGGCCCTGGCCTTCGGCATCGTCAACGGCGCCGATCTCCTGGCCTGCGCCGCCATCCTGCCCGCCGCGGTGCTGCTCAGCCTGGTGAAGAAGGCCCTGCTCACGCGAGGCCAGAACCTCTACCTCAGCGTCCTGCTCGCCGGCCTGGCGGGGGTGCTGGTCTCCGGTCTGGTGGCCAGCCTGCTGGGCACCACCACGGGGCTGGTGGCGATCATCGCCGTGCTGTTGCCCCAGGTCCCGGGTTTCCCCCTGATCAATGCCGGATTCGACATCCTGCACAACCACAACACCGTGGCCTGGGGTCGGCTCGCCTACGCCGGGATGATGATCGTCATCCTGACCCTGGCGGCGAGCGTGCCCCTGCTGCTGCTGTTCGACAGCCTGCAAGCGGAGACCGCGCCCCAGATCGGCTTGTGGCTGGTCCGCCTCGCCGACGGCCTCTTCGCCGGAATCGCGGCCATGGGCCTGGGGCTGCTGTTCAACGTGCCGGGGCGTTTCATCCCCCTCCTCGGCCTGGGGGGCATCCTGGCCCGGGGCGTGCGCACCGAGCTGATCGTTCTCGGGGGGCTGGATATCGCCGTGGCCGCCTTTCTGGGGGCAGCGGCGGTCGCGGTGCTCATGTCCCTGCTCGCCCGCCGGACCCCCTTCCCCTCGGCGGTGTTCGCCCTGATCTGCGTCCTGCCCATGATCCCCGGCTTCCTGGCCATCGACGGGCTCAACCACCTCTTCCTGCTGACCCAGTTGGCCCCCGCCGCGGTCCCCCCGGAGATGGCCACCCATACCATCCAGACCCTGCTCAAGACGGTCTTCACCATCAGCGCCCTGATCTTTGGCGTCATCTTCCCAATCTTTCTCCTGGAGGGCCGCCGGCCGCGGATTTAGGTGCGGGACGGGGTACCCAGACCCTCACGCATCCTGGGTTCCTCGATCCTCTTCGCTCTAAGCGAAAACCAGCGTGGTTTGGTCAGGTATAGTTGACAACGCTTCCCGCCCAGGGACCCTCACCCGCCGCTGGGCCCAACCCTTATCCCGGAGTAGCGGCCCATGAGGCTCCTCTTTCGCATCGGCGGTTTCCTGCCCTTCATCGGCATGATGTTCCTCAATGCCTTCGTTGACCTGGGCCACAAGATCATCATCCAGAACACCCTGTTCAAGACCTACGACGGCGATGCCCAGATCCTGCTCACGGCCATCGTCAACGCCCTGATCCTGCTGCCCTTCGTCCTGCTGTTCTCCCCCTCGGGCTACCTGGCCGACCGCTTCGCCAAACCTCGGGTCATGCGCCTGGCGGCCTGGGCGGCGGTGGCCATCACCCTGGCCATCACCCTCTGCTACTACCTGGGCTGGTTCTGGCCGGCCTTCGCCATGACCTTCCTGCTCGCCGCCCAGAGCGCCATCTACTCCCCGGCCAAGTACGGCTACATCAAGGAACTGGTGGGCAACGAGGCCCTGGCGACGGCCAACGGCTGGGTCCAGGCCACCACCACCACCGCCATCCTCTTCGGCATCTTCTTCTTCTCGGTGCTGTTCGAGGGCTATCTGAGCGAGGCGACCTACACCACCCCGGGCGAGGTGATGCACCTCATCGCCCCCCTGGGCTGGCTGCTGGCCCTGGCCTCCCTGGTGGAGGCCCTGCTCGCCTACCGGCTGCCCCAGACCCACGCTGGCGAGGCCCTGACCTTCGACTGGGCCCGCTACCGGCGCGGGGCCTACCTGCGGGACAACCTGCTGACGGCCTGGGACAACCGCGTCGTCTGGCTGTCGATCATCGGCCTGTCGGTCTTCTGGTCCATCTCCCAGGTGATCCTGGCGGTCTTTCCGGCCTTCGCCAAGGACACGTTGGGGGAGACCAACACGGTGGTGATCCAGGGCATCCTCGCCAGCTCGGGTCTGGGCATCATCCTCGGCTCCATCATCGCCGGCCGGGTGTCGCGCAATTACATCGAGACCGCCCTCATCCCCCTAGGGGCGGTGGGCATCGCCATCACCCTCTTCCTGGTGCCGGGGCTGGACTCGACCTGGGCCCACGGCCTCAACTTTTTCCTCATCGGTGTCCTCGGCGGCTTCGTCCTGGTGCCCCTCAACGCCCTGATCCAGTTCAACGCCGGCGAGCAGGCCCTGGGGCGGGTGCTGGCGGCGAACAACTTCATCCAGAACCTGTGGATGCTGGCCTTCCTTGGCATCACCATCGCCGCCGCCGCCCTGAAGCTGGGGGACCAGACCCTGATCCTGGGCCTGGCCCTGATCGCCCTGATCGGGGCGGCCTACACCCTCTATCAGTTGCCCCAGTCCCTGATCCGCTTCCTCATCCAGCGGCTGGTGGCCACCCGCTTCCGCCTCAAGGTCATCGGCCTGGACCACCTGCCGGCCACCGGCGGGGTCATGCTTCTGGGCAATCACATCAGTTGGCTGGACTGGGCCCTGGTGCAGATGGCCTGCCCGCGGCCGGTGCGCTTCGTCATGGAACGGGAGATCTACGCCCGCTGGTACCTCAAGTGGTTCCTGGACTTCTTTCAGGTGGTGCCCATCTCGCGTGGCAGCAGCCGCCACGCCATCGCCCTCCTGGCGCGGCTGCTGGAGGAGGGCCAGGTGGTCTGCATCTTCCCCGAGGGCACCATCAGCAAGAACGGACAACTCGCCGAGTTCAAGCGCGGCTTCGAGCTCTCGGCGCGCCAGGTGGCCGCGGACCGGGAGGCGGTCATCGTCCCCTTCTACCTGCGCGGTCTCTGGGGCAGCCTCTTCTCCTACGCCACGGCCCGGCTCCGCCAGAGGCGCGAGGAGGGCCGGCTGCGCGCGGTGGTGGTGGCCTTCGGGGCGCCCCTGCCCCTGAGCGCCGGGGCCGACACGGTCAAGCAGGCGGTCTTCGAGCTGTCGGTCAGTTCCTGGCAGGACTATGTGCTCAGCCTGCCCACCCTGCCCCTGGCCTGGCTGCGCACCGCTAAACGCCACCCCGACCGGGTGGCGGTCATCGAGTCCAGTGGCACCCGCCTGACCCATCGGCGGTTGCTCACCGCCGTCCTGCTCTTCGCCCGCCGCCTCCGCCGCCTAGCCCCGGAGGCGGCGGTCGGCATCCTCCTGCCCGCCAGCGGCGCCTGCGCCATCGCCAACCTGGCCGGGCTCCTGACCGGCAAGCGGGTGGTGAACCTCAACTACACCGCCAGCCCCGAGGCCCTGGGCGCCGCCATCGCCAGCGCTGGCATCCGCC
The DNA here is from genome assembly GCA_019136395.1 of Gammaproteobacteria bacterium. The sequence goes on along the minus strand of JAGVUH010000103.1, from coordinate 865 downwards.
ATGTCATCACCGCGGACCGCTTCCTCACCCGGTTGGCGGCCCGGGGCATCGATGTCCGCGCCATGTTGGGCGCGGCCACCGCCCCGGCGAACGGCAGCTGACCCTGCTCCTGGCCAGCCTGCTGCCGGCCCGCGCCCTCCTCGCCCTCTGGGGCCGCCACACCCACCCGGAGGACACCGCCGTCATCCTCTTCTCCAGTGGCAGCGAGGGGACGCCCAAGGGGGTGGAGCTGACCCACCGCAACCTCATGGCCAACAGCCGGCAGATCGCCGACCTGCTCAACACCCGGGAGGATGACATCCTGCTGGCCAACCTGCCACCTTTCCACGCCTTCGGCCTCACCGTCACCACCTTCCTGCCCCTGGTGGAGGGCATCCCCATGGTCTGCCACCCGGACCCCACCGACGCCCTGGGCAGCGCCAAGGCCATCGCCCGCTATCGCGCCACGGTCCTGTTCGGCACCTCGACCTTCCTGCGCCTGTACACCAAAAACCGCAAGGTGCACCCGCTGATGCTGGCCCCCCTGCGCCTGGTGGTGGCCGGCGCCGAGCGCCTGGCCCCGGAGGTCCGCGAGGCCTTCACCCTCAAGTTTCACAAGACCCTCTACGAGGGTTATGGCGCCACCGAGACCACCCCGGTCGCGAGCGTCAATGTCCCGGACACCCTGGATACCGACGACTGGAAGATCCAGACTGCCTCCCGCCCCGGCACCGTGGGCCTGCCCCTCCCCGGCACCAGCTTCCGCATCGTTGACCCGGACACCCTGGCCGCCTTGCCCCCGGGGGAGGACGGGCTCATCCTCATCGGCGGCGTCCAGGTCATGAAGGGCTATCTGAACGACCCGGAGAAGACCGCGGCGGTCATC
>JAGVUH010000182.1 GCA_019136395.1 Gammaproteobacteria bacterium | reverse complement strand
CGCCATCCCCCATCAGTGGCACGACACCAATCCCATCGCCCGCTACGAGGGCTATTACGCCAGCGTCTTCTACAGCCACCTTGCCGCCCTGGGGCTGGACCTGGTGCCGGAGGACGCCAGCCACCATGGACGCATTGATCTTCGTCTGCGCTTCAACGGCCACATCTGGCTGTTCGAGTTCAAAGTCGTGGAACTGGCCCCCGAGGGCGCGGCCTTACAGCAGATCAAGAATAAAGGCTACGCCGATAAGTACCGTGCCGAGGGGCTGCCAATCCACCTGATCGGCATCGAGTTCAGCCGCGAGCGGCGCTCCCTGGTGGGGTTCGAGGTGGAGACCCAGTGAAATCGATGATGAGATGCACTCGTTCAGACCCCTTACGCCCCAGGAGGGCTTCGGCGACACCAGGTGCTGACTCTCTTATTCCCTCCTCCCCGGCGTGCAACGGCAACGGCAACGGCAACGGCAACGGCAACGGCAACGGCAACGGCAACGGCAACGGCAACGGCAACGGCAACGGCAACGGCAACGGCAACGCTGAGATTCTATGCCGAGCTGAACGACTTCCTGCCACCTGACCGCCGGCAGCGGGACCTGACGCTGCCCTTCGTGGCACCGGCACCCGTGCGCCACCTCATCGAACTCGCCGGGGTCCCCCACACCGAGGTCGAGGTCATCCTGCTGGATGGAGAGTCGGTGGATCTGGAGACCCCGGTCGGCGACGGTCAGCGTCTGGCCGTCTACCCCGTCTTCGAGGCCTTCGACGCCCGCCCCCTGCTCCGCCTGCGCCCCGCCCCCCTGCGGACGCCGCGCTTTCTGGCCGACGCCCATCTCGGCGCCCTGGCACGGCGACTGCGACTGCTGGGCTTCGACACCCGCTGGCTCAATGACCTGGGGGACGCGGGGCTGGTGGCGCTGGCCCGACGGGAGGGGCGCATCCTCCTCACCCGTGACCGCCGCCTGCTCATGCGGCGGGAACTGACTCACGGCTGCTATATCCGCCCGGTCACCCCCCAGGCACAGGTCGCCCAGCTGCTGGAGCGCCTTCAACTTTGCCCTGAGATCGCCCCCTTCACCCGGTGTACCCTATGCAACGGCCTCCTGGAGGATCGACCGCCCGCCCAGGTCCAGTCCCGGGTGCCGCCCCGGGTCCGCGCCAACCAACAGGCCTTCTGGCAGTGCCAGGATTGCGGACAGATCTACTGGCGGGGCAGTCACTGGCAGGCCATGTGCCGGCAAATCCAGGCCCTGTGTCCCGACTGGGCGCTAGGCAGCCAAGATCCAGTCAGCGACTGTCCAGCCACTGCTTGACAGAGAGAGAGTCCCCCCAGGGCGCAACTCCCCCCTTGCAGATGAAATGACACGGCTGGTGACCTTCCCGCCAAACATCATGCGGGGGCGCGCCAAGCCACCAGACACAGAAGACTTTGCCGTGACTGTCACGCAAACCGAGACCCACGTCATGCGTCCTTCCTGCTGGCCCTGCTCCTGACCGTGCTGCTCCCGGCCTGCCGGCCCTCCCCGACCCCGGCGGGGACCTTGACGGAACACCGCTTCCAGGCCCGGGCCTATGCGGGCTCCCAGGACCGCGACTACCAGGTCTACGTCCCGGATGGCCTCACCGGCCCCGCGCCCCTGGTCATGGTCCTGCATGGGTGCAGCCAGACCAGCGCGGACGTGCTGCGCGATTGGGGCATGCGGGCGGCGGCGGACCGCTACCGCTTCATCCTGGTCACCCCCGCCATCACCCGCTGGGATGGCCTGCGCGGGCCGAACTGCTGGGGCTTCTGGCTACCCCAGCACCGCCAGCGAAGGCGGGGTGAACCCGAGGACCTCTATCAGATTGCCCGGGAGGTCGAGCAGCGCTACCCCATCGACCCTCAACGCCGCTACCTGACCGGGCTCTCCTCCGGCGGGGCCATGACCGCCATCCTGGCCGTGACCCACAACGACTACTGGGCCGCGGTGGCCACCGTGGCTGGCCTGCCCTACGGCGAGGATGCCACCGCCGTCTCCGTCCTCGGCGTATGCCCGGGCTGGGCCCAGTTCCACCCCTTGCCCTGGACGGTCGCCGCCATACGTGCCCAACTGGGACCTGATCCCTACCCCCTGCCCTTGCTGGTGGTGCAGAACGAGCGGGACTGCACCGTCAAGCCAGCCGCCGGCCTGCTGCTGCGCGACGCCCAACTCGCCCTCCACGGCGCGCCCGGCCACCAGACGCCGGCGACAACCGCCGTCGGCGACGCTACCCCCTGCCAGCCCGTCCATGCCCAGGACTATGGCTGCCGCCACGCCCGCCATAGCCGTGACGGCCAGCCCGACAGCCCCACCCTGGTCGAAACGGTCTGGTACGAGGGCCCGCTGGCGACCGCCTACCGCGGGGACAAGGACCTGGGCCACTACTGGATCGGCGGCGAGCAGGGTGAGGAAGGCCCCTTTGCCGTGCGGGAAGGCCCCAGCCATCCCGACATCATCTGGGACTTTTTCCGCCGTCACCCAAGGACGGGAGAAGTGGGCGACCCGACGACGACTGCTCAGAGGCCGTGAAAAACACCGCTGCGTATGATGCAGGGGTGCTGCAAACCACATTGAGATGGCTGGTCCGAAGCCGTAAAAAAAGCCGGCCTTTTCTTGCCAAGCTCGCAGGTGGTTCGACCCGGCCGACCCGCGCGCTGGACAATCCCACGCGAGCCTACCCAGAATTCTCCACACCATGACCGCCACCCCTACCTTGGCATTTAACTGCCTGTCTGGCACCGACCTGCCCCGCCCGGATTACACCGGCGGCGGCATCGTCAATCTCATGGCCTCTATCATCCGCGCCCGGGGCGGGGAGGCGGACTACCCGAGCCTCGACCTGTTGCCCCCGGCCAGCATCGCGGGCTACACCAACCTCCTGCTGCTGGTGATCGACGGCCTGGGGGCCGACTGGCTGGCTACACGCTCACCGGAGGGCATCCTTCAGCGCCATTGCGTCGGCGCCCTCACCTCGGTCTTCCCGCCGACCACCGCCTCCGCCATCACCACCTTCCTCTGGTTCACCTATCTGCGGGAACTCGGCTGCGTCATGAGCATCCTGCCCGGCCACCCGCGCTACGGTGGCGTTGGTTACGGCCAGGCCGGCGTCGACCTGGGTGCCCTCCTCAACCACCGGCCCATCGCCAGCCGTATCGCCACCCGCACCCTAATCCTGACCCCCGACCACATCGCTTACTCGGACTTCAACCGCGCCCACCTGGGGCCCGCGGAGTGCCGCCCCTTCCGCGGCCTGAACGACCTCTTCCGCCAGGCCGCCCGGGCCCTGCGGGAAGAGCGGGCGCCCAAGTACCTCTATCTCTACTGGCCCGGTCTCGACACCCTGGGCCATGAGGCGGGCATGGCCAGCCCGGCCACCGCCCGCCAACTGGCCGCCATCGAGCAGGCC
>JAGVUH010000142.1 GCA_019136395.1 Gammaproteobacteria bacterium | reverse complement strand
GGCAGCCAGGTCTCGCGCAGGAACTGCATCTGCCCGGCATCGCGCATGAAAAAGGTCTCGCCGGTGGTCAGGACCTCCGCCAGCAACTCCAGTTCCCGGGCCTGATGCGGGCTGTCCGGCTCCAGGCAGTCCAGGAAGCCCTCCGGGTGGTGCAGACCCAGGGCCTGGACCCGGGCCCGGATATGGTCCTGAACCCGTTCCCGGTTGCCGTGCTGCACTTGCAGGCCACTGCGCCGGACGATGGCATCGATCAGGTGGTTCACGGGCGAGGGCCAGGGGTAGGTGTAGGGCCAAGGCCAGGGCCAGGGCCAGGGCCAGGGGTAGGTGTAGGGCCAAGGCCAGGGCCAGGGCCAGGGCCAGGGGTAGGTGTAGGGCCAAGACCAGGATCAGGGGCAGGTGCCAAGGCGGCTGGCGATTCGGTCATCCACCGTTCCAGATCGGTCGCCGGCAGGGGCCGGGCATAGAGGTGCCCCTGGGCCAGGTTGCAGCCCATCAGGCGCAGCCGGTCGGCGAGTCCAGCATCCTCCACCCCCTCGGCCAGGGTCTTGAAATTCAGCACGCGGGCGATCTGGATCATGGCCTGGACGATGGCGCGGTCCCCCTCGTCGGTGAGCAGGTTGGCGACGAAGGAGCGATCGATCTTGATCTTGTCGACCTTGAAGCGCTTCAGGTAGGCCAGGCTGGAATAGCCGGTGCCAAAGTCGTCGATGGACAACTGGATACCTTGGGCCTTCCACTCCGCCACCAGCCCCAGCACCCCCTCCTCGCCCTGGAGCAGAATGGATTCGGTCAATTCCAGGTCCAGGCCCTGGGGCGCGAGCCCGCTCTCCGCCAGGGCCTGGCGGACCTCCTCCCCCAGACTCGGGTGGCGGAACTGGACGGCAGACAGGTTCACCGCCACCACCAGGTCCGGCCAACCTCTGGCGCGCCAGGCGGCGGCCTGGCGACAGGCCTCCCGCAGGACCCAACGGCCGAGGGGGACGATGAGTCCGCTCTCCTCGGCCACGTCGATGAAGTCCCCGGGCGGCACCAGCCCCATACCCGGCCGTTGCCAGCGGATCAGGGCCTCGGCGCCCAGGACCCGGCCGGTGTCCAGTTCGATCTGGGGTTGGTAGTGGAGGACGAATTCCTCCCGTTCCAGGGCCAGCCGCAGGGCGTCACGGGTATGGATGAAGCGCGTCAGGGCGTCGTTCATCGCCGGCTCGAAGAAACGGTAGCCATGACGCCGGTTGCGCTTGGCCTCGTGGAGGGCGGTGTTGGCGTTGCGCATCAGGGTCTCGCCGTCCAAGCCATCCTCGGGATAGACCGCCACGCCGAGGGAGCAGGTGACGTGGACCTGATGGCCATCGAGGTCGAATGGGGTGGCGCATCGGTCGAGCAGGCGGTCGCAGGCCGCGGCGATGTCGTTCAACCACTGGCTGGGGTGCGGTTCCGGCAGCAGCACCAGGAACTCGTCCGCGGAGAGCCGGCACAGGGTGTCCACGGGGCGCAACGTCTGGCGCAGACGCCCGGTCAGGTCCTGGAGCAGCCGGTCGCCCAGGGCATGGCCATGGGTATCGTTGATGTACTTGAACTGGTCCAGATCGAGAACGAGCACCGCCAGGCGGGTGCGGTGATGGCGGGCATCCGCCACCTCGTGGGCCAGGCGATCCCGGCCCAGGAGCCGATTCGGCAGGCCGGTCCTGCTTGCGCGCGGAGATGTCCCGCGTCAGGGCCAGAACACAGGAGCGGCCGTTGATCACCCCCAGGCGCAGGCTGACCTCGACCCAGAAGGTTGTGCCATCACGGGCACGCCCCAGCCACTCGAAGGTCTGTGGCCCCTCGGCGTGGAGCCGGCGGATCTTCTCCAGGGCATCGGCCTGACGGTAGGGCTGATCCTCCGCCAGAAGGGCGCTGAAGCCCGCGGCGAGCACCTCCTCGTGGCTGCCGCCAAACCACTCGCAGACGCGCTCGTTGACGTCGAGGATCTCGCCAGTCTGGGCATCCTGGATGATGATGCCGTCGCTGACGCTGTTGAAGATGGTCCGGAAGCGGCTCTCGTTCTCCGCCAGGCTGGCGAGGGCGGCCTGGATCTCGGTGGTGCGTTCCTGGACCTTGGCTTCCAGGTTGGCGTTGAACTCGCGCAGTTCCTGCTCGTGGCGCTTACGCTCGGTGATATCGCGGGTGATGCCAAAAAATTCCAGGAACCGTCCCTGGTCGTCATACAGGGCCGTGCCCTTGACGTCAGACCAGTTGCGGGAACCGTCCTTGCGGATATTCTCCAGCTCGGCATGGAATTCAAAAGGTTTACCCGCCTGCACGGCGGCGATGCCCTGTCTCATCCCCTCCTGCACCAGCTCCCAGGCCGCCGGGGAATAGGTCTTGGTCGGCGGTAACCGTAGATACTCCTCCCGGGTATAACCCAGGATCCGCTCGACGGAGGGGCTGATGTAGGTCATCTCGCCCTGGGCATTCAGGGCCCAGATCACGTCGATGGAGTGTTCCGCCAGCAGCCGGTGACGCGCCTCGCTGAGCCGCAGTTCCCCTTCCACCCGCCGACGCTCGGCAATCTGGGCCTCCAGGTCGGCGGTCCGCTCCGCCACCCGCCGCTCCAGCCCCGCGTTGAGGGCCAGGATCTCCCGGTCGCGGTCGAGGAGGGCGCGAAAAAAACGGGAGATCAGTAGGTACAGCAAACTGGTGGTGATGAGGATGAAGAGCCAGCCCTTGGCCATGCCCAGCCACGGCAAGCTCTCCGGGTCCCGGATCAGGAACGCCAGCAATTCGTCGCTGACGAAGATCCAGAAGACCGAAAACAGGACGTAGAAGGCGACAAACCTGACCAGGTAGCGGTGGCCGAATAGGGTGACAGCCGGATTGGTCTTATCCTCCACGGGGACGCTTGCGGTCGTTGGCTCGGCGACGGCAGCCCGGGGGTTAGGAGAAGCCCCAGAGGTAGGGTTGGTAGCCATCATGCTTCCTTTGACTTGGCTTTGTTTCAGTGGGCTGGAATCAATCAAGACGAGACCAGCCATTGTTCGAGCGTTTCCAGGTAAGTCATCCGCATGAAGTCTTTAAGCACTAGCCAAGTCAAAAAATATCACCAGATCAATGGCCTAAGGTACTGGAGATCTCCTGTGACTGACTTATTGGCTTACCTCAGCCGCATTCTGCTTCAACAAGGGTAGATGTGGGAAATATCGTGTGCGGGCCATGGCTGCCCGTTGCCCATCAATTATTTGGGTCTTCACCAAGCTACCCCGTGGATGCTGGGGTCCGTTTCAGCGACAAGACCAGTGTCAGGGGATTCGACGGCGATGCGACGAATCCGTGGTGGGCATAGAAGGCCGCGGCCTTCTCCGACAAGGCATGCACCAGCAGTCCGCGGACACCCAGAATCAGGCTTGCGGCCCGCGCACGCTCGACGGCATCGCGCAGCAAAGCGACCCCGAGACCCCTTCCCTGCCAGGCCCGGTCGACGGCCAGGCGCCCTAGAACTGCCATCGGCACGGGGTCAGGCATGTTGCGCCGGATGCGGCCGGGGGCCTCGCGCAGCGCCAGCGCGCCAGAGGCCAGGCAGTAATAACCGACCACCACCCCCGCGGCCGAAACGACGTAGGTACGCGAGGCGCCGCTGACCTGATTGATCCAGGCGCGGCGAAGCAACCAGTCGTCAAGCGCTTGGACACCGGAGCAGTAATCCGCGACACGATGCGTCTCGGAGAGCGGCGCCGGGGCCTCCAGGGTCAGGTCTTCCATGGGCTGGGGGCGGCCATCAGGCGCTCGTATCCCTCCCCAGCGGGGGGCTGGTCCAGTATGGCCAGGAAGTGCTCGTAGGTCTCCCGATCAACCCTGACCAGGGTCTGGTCGAGCAGCGTCTCCTCGGCGGCCCGCCGGGCGGCGTCGATCATGAAATCGGAGCGAGACCGGCCCTGGATACTGGCGGCCTGATCGATCAGGTCGCGAATCTCCTCCCGCACCCGAAGGTTGACGGCGCGGGTGGTCGGTTCCGGGTTGGCGGTTGCAGGCGAAGCGGGCATGGCGCACCTTGGTTTTGAGTTGGACCGCGAACCGCGGCTTGGATACACAGTGTATATCGCGCACGCGCTCGATCGTACTTCTTCTGCTTGGCTGTTTCTGGCACTTTTCACGCTCGGCAGCGCCTCGAACCTACTGCCGCTGCCACGGGCTTGGGCGCGGGATCTTGGGCGCGGGATCTCGGTCGCGGCAAGGCAAACAGGGTAAACTTCGCCCTTTCTCGCCGTACCCGCAGGACCTAGCCCCGTGAGCGATTACAAGAACACCCTCAACCTGCCCAACACCGGCTTCCCCATGAAGGCCAACCTGGCCCAGCGGGAACCGGAGCTGCTCGCCCACTGGGAGGCCATGGACCTCTACGGCCAGATCCGCGCCGCCCGCGCGGGAGCCGAGCAGTTCATCCTTCACGACGGCCCCCCCTACGCCAACGGCGACATCCACATCGGCCACGCCGTCAACAAGGTGATCAAGGACATGATCATCAAGTCCCGCACCCTGGACGGCCTGGACGCCCCCTATGTGCCGGGCTGGGATTGCCATGGCCTGCCCATCGAGCTCCAGGTGGAGAAGAAGGAGGGCAAGCCCGGCGCCAAGATCAGCGCCGCCGCCTTCCGCCAGGCCTGCCGCGCCTATGCCGCCCGCCAGGTGGACGGCCAGCGCCGCGACTTCAAGCGCCTGGGGGTGCTGGGCGACTGGGCGAATCCCTACCTGACCATGGACTTCGCCTTCGAGGCCAACATCATCCGCGCCCTGGGGGTGATCCTGGCCAACGGCCATGTCCACAAGGGCTACAAGCCGGTGCACTGGTGCATCGACTGCGGCTCGGCCCTGGCCGAGGCGGAGGTGGAGTACGCCGACAAGGAGTCCATCTCCATCGACGTGCGCTTCCCGGTCCTGGACGAGGAGGCCCTCTTCACCGTACGTCCTCATCCAGACCGACGGCGACCATGGGCGCGAGCGCCTGATCCTGGCCGAGGGCCTGATGCGCGACACCCTGGACCGCTGGGGCATCGACCGCTACCGCGTCCTCGCCTATGGCCAGGGCCACGCCTTTGAGGGGCTCAAGCTCCAGCATCCCTTTTATGACCGGGAGGTGCCGATCATCCTCGGTGAGCACGTCACCCTGGACGCCGGCACCGGCGCCGTCCATACCGCCCCCGGCCATGGCCTGGAGGACTATCTCGTCGGCAACCGCTACGGCCTGCCGGTGGACAACCCGGTGGGTGGGGATGGCCGCTTCCTGCCCGACACGCCGCTGTTCGCCGGGGAGCACGTCTTCACCGCCAACGACAAGGTGGTGGAAACCCTCAAGGCGCGCGGCGCCCTCATCCAGGCCAAGCGCTTCAGCCATAGCTACCCCCACTGCTGGCGGCACAAGACCCCCATCATCTTCCGCGCCACCCCCCAGTGGTTCATCGGCATGGAGAAGCAGGGGCTACGCGAGGCCGCCTTGCGCGAGATCGAGCACGTCACCTGGACCCCCGACTGGGGCCAATCGCGTATCGAGGCCATGATGCGCAACCGCCCGGACTGGTGCATCTCGCGCCAGCGCACCTGGGGGGTGCCCATCCCGCTGCTGGTCCACAAGGAGACCGGCGAGCTGCACCCGCGCACCCCTGAGCTGATCGAGGCGGTCGCCCGGCGGGTGGAGGCCCAGGGCGTCGAGGCCTGGTTCGCCCTGGACGCGGCGGACCTGATTGGCGTCGCCGGGGCCGCTGAATATGAAAAGGTCCACGACACCCTGGACGTCTGGTTCGACTCCGGCGTCACCCACGCCTGCTGCCTGGAAAAACGGGCAGGTTTGAGGTCCCCGGCGGACCTCTATCTGGAGGGCTCCGACCAGCATCGCGGCTGGTTCCAGTCGTCCCTGCTGACCTCGGTGGCCATGTACGACCGCGCGCCCTACCGGGGCGTCCTCACCCACGGCTTCACGGTGGACGCCAAGGGCGAGAAGATGTCCAAGTCCAAGGGCAACGTGGTCAGCCCCCAGGACGTGATGAAGACCCTGGGCGCCGACATCATCCGCCTCTGGGTGGCCGCCACCGACTACCGCGGCGAGATGAGCGTCTCCGATGAGATCCTCAAGCGCACCGCCGACGCCTACCGGCGCATCCGCAACACGGCGCGCTTCCTGCTGGCCAACCTGAATGGCTTCGACCCCGCGGTCAATCTCGTCGCCCCCGCGGACATGATCGAACTCGACCGCTGGGCGGTGGACCGCGCCTTCCAGCTCCAGGAGGAGATCGTCGCCGCCTACCGCGACTACCAGTTCCACCTCATCTACCAGAAGATCCACAACTTCTGCGTGGTCGACCTGGGCGGCTTCTACCTGGACGTCATCAAGGACCGCCAGTACACCACCCCCACCGAGGGATGGTGCGCTGGCTGGCGCCCATCCTCAGCTTCACCGCCGACGAGATCTGGCGCTACCTGCCCGGCGAGCGGGAGCCTTCGGTGTTCCTGGCCTCCTGGTACCAGGGCCTGTTCGTCCTGGACGCGGCCGATCCCTTCGACCGTGCCTTCTGGGACCAGGTCCTGGCGGTGCGGCTGGCGGTGGCCAAGCCCCTGGAGGCGGCGCGCCAGGCCGGGCTCATCGGCTCAGGCCTGGACGCCGAGCTCGACCTCTACGCCGCCCCGGAGCTGGCTGCCACCCTGGACCGCCTGGGGGACGAGCTGCGCTTCGCCCTCATCACCTCCGCCGCCCCGGTCCACCCCTTGGCGGACCGCCCCACCGACGCCCAGGACACCGAACTGGCGGGCCTGGCGGTGCGGGTGCGTAAGTCGGTCCATCCCAAGTGCGTGCGCTGCTGGCACCTGCGGCCCGACGTGGGCGCCGATCCAGAGCATCCGGAGCTGTGCGGGCGGTGCGTGGACAATGTCGCCGGGGCAGGGGAGAAGCGGCGTTTTGCCTGAGACTCATCTTCACCCATGAAGCTCATAACCAACCCCACCATGGCCCGCTGGCTCTGGCTGTCGCTGCTGATCGTCATCCTCGACCAGGCCACCAAATGGCTGGCGGAGGCCCTGCTGGTGCCCTTCCAGCCCGTGCCCCTTATGCCCTTGCTCAACCTCACCCTCATGTATAACGAGGGCGCCGCCTTCAGCTTCCTCGCCAATGCCGGCGGCTGGCAACGCTGGCTGTTCGCCGGCTTCGCCCTGGTCATGACCACGGTGCTGGCCATCTGGCTGTTGCGCCTCGAAAAGGGCGATCGCGTCACCGCCGCCACCCTCAGCCTGATCATCGGCGGGGCCATCGGCAACCTCATCGACCGCGTCCAGACCGGGCGCGTGGTGGACTTCATCGACTTCTACGTCGGCACCTGGCACTGGCCGGCCTTCAATGTCGCCGACAGCGCCATCAGCATTGGCATCGTCTTTCTGCTGATTACCAGTTTCAGGACTGAGCTGGCCGCGAAATCAATTCGTAGCTGAAGGCTTGTCGAACTTGGGCCGAAGGTGCTGGCTGGTGATGAAACCGGGATCCCCGTGCCACTGGGCCGGCAGACGATCCAGATAGACGCCAAACAGGCCAAGGCCGAAGAGGGTGAAACCGGTAAAGAGCAGGCCGAACAGAAGCCACAAGGTATCCTGACTGGCCGTTAACAGGGTGAACAGCGTGACCAGAACGGCGGCTCCCAGCGCCATGAGGGCCAAGCCGGTGGCCATGACGGCAAAGGTCCTCAAGAGCCAGGGGGTGGAGCCGTAGCGAAGATTCAGGTAGGTGAAGGCCCCTTCAACGCGGTGCCCCCAGCTGGGAGACTTCAGGGGTCCATTTCGGGAGGCGCGATCAGGGGCGGAATACTTACGTAAGTCCAGCTCCACCTCGGTTGGCTGGCGCGCCAGGCGAAAAGCCAGGGCGGGTACCAGCTCTGGCTGCAAACCAGGCGGCTGGGACGTCACCACCTCCAACAAGTCGCGGCTGAAACCAAAGACCCCGCACGCCGGATCGGAGATCCCCACACCGCCCAAGCGTGCGTGCAGGCCCCGCTCGGCCCTGGCCAGCCAGGCCTTCCAGCCCGACAGGGCGGCCGGTGAGCGTTTGGCGGCGACGAAATCATGCCCCACGTCCAGCAAATCGACCATCTGGCCGACGATTTCGGGCGCCAGGCCTGGATCCGCCGGCAAGCTAACGATGCGCTGCCCCTTACAGGCGATGAGGCCGGCCAGACTGGCCGCCGCCGCGCTGGCCAGGCCCCGGCCGAGCAAGACGCGCGTCACGTCCGGCCGCAAGCGATGCTGCTGATGCAGCAGCGTCGCGGAGCGTTCCCCCCGGCCATGCCCGACCAACACCAGTTCATAGCTGCGACCCAGGCTATCCAGAAAGCCATAAAGAGCGTCGCCCAGTGCGGGCAGCACCAACTCGGCATCGCTGAGGGGCAGGATGACCGAAAGCGTCGGGACGGAGGCGGTTTTTGGCTGGATATTCAAATTACCACCTTCCTGGAGAGGGGAGGAGGGTATCAGTCGATATTGCCCTTCTGATACTGGTCATACAGGTAGCCGCCCAGGGCACCGGCACCCGCGCCGATCAGGGCGCCAGCGCCGGCCTGGGCGCTGAGGGAACCGATCAGGGCGCCACCCGCCGCGCCCATGAGGGCGCCACTGCCGGCGCGCTCGCCGGTGGTGGTGCCGCAACCCGCGAGGGTCAGGGCGGAAAGGCTCAAGATACTAATGGCAATCGTCTTTTTCATCGTCACGGGAATCTCCAAGGCTGTTCAATTCACTTTTGCTGACAGGGATACTTGGCGGCCAAGGCACGCATCACCCCGTTGACCGGCAGCTCAGCCATGAGCTTTTTGTCGTTCTTATGCTGTTCGCCCCAGGCAAGGAAGATGGAGCGGACCTGCGCGACGGTCACGCCGCTCGGGATGCAGACCAGGGCCTTGTTTTTCTTGCGGGCGGTGGAAAGATCGTGATACTGGACGGTGGCCTCCAGAAAGGCCGTGCAGGCCAGGGCGGCGGCAACATGCTCCGTGGCCTCCGCGGGTACCGAGCAGATATGGATCACGTCATCGGTATGGTCGAAATTGAAGTCCTCATCGCTCACCGCCAGGGCGGGGCGGGACAGCAGGCCAGTGAGGGCGGCAACCGCGATCGCGGTGGTCAGGGACCGGTTCATCAGGGGCATGGGCTTAGTCTCAGGGGGGTGGGGGGTCCGACGACTTAGGTCTTGTCGTCCGGGTTGATGGAAGTGCTTCGACCCGGATTATCAACCCCACCCGTTCCCCCGTCCAGCCTCGTGGATAGCGCCAATCCCGGCACCCGCGCTGCTCAGGGGGAAACTGTACAAATCCTCTCCCCGACCCCCTCTCCCCCAGCCTCCCCGCCAAGGTGGAGGAAACAAGGGAATCTAGAGAATCATTCCCAGTGTGGCCTGGCCTATGCCTGCCCAGGCAGCAGGGGGAATGAACAATGGCCTTTGGGGACCTAGCCGGGACGGGGTCACAAGCAACTCGGCAAGCCGCTGGCCAGGTCCGGATAGCGCAGGCTCAGCCCCAGTTCCTCGCGCAACCGCTGGTTGCTCAGTCGCCGGGACTCGGCCAGATACGACAGCATGCCCGAGGACAGCTTCCCGGCGGCCTCGGCCAGGGGCAACAGCGGCGGGTGGGGGATGCCGGCGAGGTCCGCGACCCGCAGGAAATAGTCGGTCATGGTGGAGGGATGGCCATCGCAGGCGTTATAGACGGCCCCCGGGACACCCCGCGCCATGGCCGCGACGCAGGCCGCCACCAGGTCGTCGACATGGATGCGGTTCGACCAGGGCGAATCCTCCTCCCGCGCCAGGGGTAGCCCCTGGCGCAGCCGCTCCAGCGGCAGGCGGTACGGGCCGTAGATGCCCGCCACCCGCAGGATGACCAGCTCCGCGCCGGACTCCCGGCTCCAGGCGCGCAGGGTCTCCTCCGCGTCCCAGCGCCGCCAGGCGCGGGGCGCGGCCGGTGCCGGTGGCCGGCTCTCGTCCACCCAGTCGCCGCCGCAATCGCCATAGACCCCGGTGGTGCTCAGGTAGACCAGACGGCGCGGATGACCACTATGGCGGAAGGCGCTCACCAGGTGGCGGGTCAGCCGGTCCTCGACCCCATCGGCGGGCGGCGGCGCCAGGTGGAAGACCGCCTCGCCCGCCCAGGGGAGATCCTCCAGGGGCGCGACGGCCAGATCCCGCGCCAGGGCCGGGATCCCCGCCGCGCTCAGGGCCTGGCAACTGGCGACGGAGCGCGTCACGGCGACGAGGGGCTGGCCCGCGGCCAGATAGTGGCGCGCCAGCCGCTGCCCGACATACCCACAGCCCAGTATCCACATGGCCCCGACCTCACAAACGAACATCCGCTGGGTGACTAAAGTCCGCTCGTGAGTTTATTGCAATTCCCCACCCCGGGGCGCATCTTTTCGCCATTAATCACCGCAAGGGGGCATAATTCCCAATCCCTTGGGACAGCGAGAGCCCGCTCGCGATATCCCTTCCGCTGACGAGGCCAAGCGCGCCATGACCTTCGACATCCAGACGCAACCCGGTGGCATCCACTTTCAGGCCCAGCCCGGCGAAACCCTGCTGGCGGCGGCCCTGCGTCAGGGTGTGGTCCTGCCCTATGGCTGTCGCGGCGGGATGTGCGGTTCCTGTGTGGCCACCCTGGTCGCCGGGCAGGTCAGCTATCCCTCCGGCAACACCCAGGCCCTGGAGGGCCGCGAACCCGGGGCCTGCCTGACCTGCCAGGCCGTCGCCGAGTCCGACCTCATCCTCGAGGTCATGGAGATCAAGACCGCCAGCCAGATCGAGGTCCGCACCCTGCCCTGTCGGGTGGTGGACAAGCAGGCCCTGAATCACGACGTCATGCGCCTGCACCTCAAGCTGCCGGACAACCAGCGCCTGCCCTTCCTCGCCGGCCAGTACCTGGATTTCCTGCTGGAGGATGGCAAGCGCCGCGCCTTCTCCATCGCCAACGCCCCCCATGACGATGAATTCATCGAACTGCACGTGCGCCACGTGCCCGGGGGCCAGTTCACCAGCTTCATCTTCGACGCCCTGAAGGAGAAGGCCATCCTGCGCATCCAGGCCCCCCTAGGCACCTTCACCCTGCGCGAGGCCTCCGCCCGCCCTATCATCCTCATCGCCGGCGGCACCGGCCTGGCCCCGATCAAGGGCATCATCGAACACGCCTTGTACATCGGCGTCACCCGGCCCATGCACCTCTACTGGGGCGTCCGCCGCCAGGAGGACCTCTACCTGCCGGACCTGCCCCTGTCCTGGGCGCGGGAGCACGCCAACTTCAGCTACACCCCGGTCCTGTCGGAACCGGATTCCGGCTGGACGGGCCGCACGGGTTTCGTCCACGAGGCGGTGCTGGCCGATCATCCGGACATGAGTGGTTTCGACGTCTACCTGGCCGGTCCGCCGATCATGGTCCAGAGCGGCAGCACGGCCTTTGCCGCCGCCGGCCTCACGCATGACCACATGTTTTCCGACGCCTTCGAATACGCCAAGCCCAGCGGGACCTGATCCCCGCGCCGGCGCGAACCCCTGAGCTGGACTCCACCCTCCACCCCTTCTGGAATTCCCGTGGCCATCACCCTTACCTTCGAACATCCGCTCAACGAACGGGCCCGCACCCTGATGCGGCTGGAACATCTCTTCGAGAAGCTGTCCTTCTTCCAACCCCAGGACAACCCCTGGGCGGCCCGGGCGATGGTGGAAACCCTGCTGGATATCGCGGCCGTCAGTTCCCGCGCCGACATCAAGACCGAGTTGATCAAGGAACTGGATCGCCAGTCCATCAACCTGGAGCGGTTTCGCGATCAACCCGGCGTCAAACGCAAGGCCCTGGATACCTCGCTGAGCGAACTGGCCACTGCCACGGAGGCCCTGCGCGCCCAGGAGGGCCCCGTCGGCCAGCGCATCCGCGAGAATGACTTTCTTAAGGGCGTCGCCCAACGGGGCAGCCTGCCGGGTGGCACGTGCAGCTTCGACCTGCCCCAGTACCACCTCTGGCTGTCCCTGCCCTTCCGCGAGCGCAACCAGCAGGTCAGCCGCTGGACGGAGGACCTGCTCGCCACCCGCGACGCCATCCAGTTGCTGCTCGCCTACATCCGCGCCAGCGCCACCCCCCGCCGCGTCCAGGCCCGCGAAGGGCTCTACCAGGAATCCCTGGAGGGCACGGCCCAAGCCCACCTGATCCGCATCGCGGTGCAGGGCGATACCCCGCTCTACCCCGAGATCAGCGGCCACAAGAATCGCTTCGCCATCCGCTTCCTGCGCGCCAGCGACCAGGCCGCTCCCGAGCCCATCCGCGAGGACCTGGACTTCAGCCTGGCCTGCTGCGTGCTCTGAGCTTCCGGGGTAATCGAAGGTTTCCGAGATCAGGATCCCCGAAGGCCACCGGAACCAATCCTCACCAGGTCCACATCAACTCCCAACAAACATGGCCGCCCCCCTGGTCCCCTGTCCCACCTGCGGCAAAGCCGTCCCCTGGACCCCGGACTCCCCCTGGCGGCCCTTTTGCAGCGAGCGCTGCCGACTCATCGACCTGGGGGAATGGCTGGAGGAGAGTCGGCGCATCCCCGCCGGGGAGTCCCTCGCGGAGGGCGATGCCTTGCTGGACCTGATCGCCGAGGATTGGGAAGGCGCGGCGAACGGCGGACAACTCCCACGCCCTCATTGACCTGAGGGCAATCCATCCGGTCCGCGGCTCAGACGGGCCACAGCCCCCGAATCGCCGCCACCCCTTGGGCACCCTGGTGAATGGCGTGCTCGACCTCCCCGGGACCCAGGCCGCCCAGGGCGTAGACCGGGAGCGCTGCCTCCTCCGCCAGGGCGGCGAAGCCCGCCCAGCCGAGGTGCGGGGCACCCGGATGGCTGGCGGTGGGCATGACCGGCGAGAGCAGGGCATAGTCCAACCCCAGCGCCGTGGCCCGGGCCAGGTCCGCCGCCCCATGACAGGAGGCCCCCACCAGGGGCCAGCCGTCCGGCCGTTGGCTCAATTCGGCCAGATACCGGCTGGCCAGGTGCAAGCCCTCGGCCGCCAACCCCCGCGCCTCTTCAGGCCCGCGGTTGAGCACCAGGCGCGCGCCCTGACGCTGACAGAGGGCGTAGGCCGACGCGGCCAGCCGGGCATAAGCGGCCTGGGGCAGATCATGCGCCCGCAGTTGCACCAGGCCCACCCCCGCCTCCAGGGCCAGATCCAGGCGCGACAGAAAGGCCGCTGGCGCCCGCGGGTCCTCGCCGGTGATGAGATACAAGGACGGCAAACGCAGGGCGGTGATGATCGGCCGGTCGGCGGCGGGGAAGTCCGCCGGGTCCATCTCCCGCGGCTGCCGCCAGTCCAGGGGCTGCCCCTCCCGGCCCACCGGCGTGCCGGCGAAGGCCGTCACCCGATGGACATCGAGCAGCACCCGCCGATCGCCATAGTCGTGGTGGACCCGGATCAGGGGTCGGCTGGCCAGGACGCGAATGCCAAGCTCTTCCGCCAGCTCCCGCTCCAGCCCGGCCAGGGGTGTCTCCCCCGGTTCCAGCTTGCCGCCGGGAAATTCCCACAGCCCCCCCTGATGCGCCCCTTCAGGCCGACGGGTGACAAGCACCCGCCCCTGGCCATCCGCGAGGGCACCGGCGACGACATGAATGATCTTCATGGCCTATGATTCTCCAGGGAGGCGCCGCGGCTGACCGCGCCGCCACGATGATCAACCAGCGCGTGATAGTACCCATGAAGACGCCAACGTCGCGACCCCGCGAACAGTGCCTGGCGGAACTGGCCAGCGGTTACCGTCCCCTCGCCCCGGGCCAGACCTATGAGGTCGATCAGTTTCGCCCCGGGGATGCCCCCGGCATCGCCCGTCTCTACTTCGGCGCTTACGGTGAGCACTTCCCGATCGACTATGTCTACGATCCCGAGGCCATCATCGCCCTCAATGCCGGACCGGACCTGTACCACGTCGTCGCCCGCGCGCCCTCGGGAGACGTGCTCGGCACCACCGCCCTGTTTCGCACCGCGCCTGGACAAACCATCATGGAGTCCGGCTCGGTCATCGTCGATCCCACCTATTCCGGCCGGAAGCTCCTGTTGCAGATGCACCAGTTGGTCAACATCGAGCTGCCGCGGCGGCTCGGCCTCAATGCCGTGTTCGGCCAGATGGTCTGCGACAATCTCGTGACCCAGAAGCTGATGGTGCATTTGGGTGCTTTTCCCCAGGCCATCGAAATCGCGGCCCTGCCCGACCGCCCCGCCGAGCGGCGCTTTGGGGTCACGGGCCGCATCTCCTTGCTGGATGGCTTCCTCCTCCTCAAGGACCCGCCCCAGGACCTCTATCCCCCCGCGCCCTACGCGGAGTGGATCAAGAGCCGCTACGCCGAACACCATCTGACGCGCCACTTCCATCCTGACCAGCAACCGACCTCGCCAGCCACGCGAAGCCAGGTCGAGGACAACCACAACGCTGCCTTGACCAAAATGACGGTCCTGGAGATCGGCCAGGATTTCGCCACCTGCCTGACCCACGTCACGACGACCCACCCCGACACCCTTATCTGGCAACTGCTATTGCCCCTCGACCGCCCCGGCGGCGGCTTCGCGGTCGCGGCCGCCCGGGCCCAGGGTTTTTTCCTCGGCGGCTTGCTCCCCCTTTGGTCCGATCATGACATGCTGTTGCTGCAAAAGATCGCCATCCCCTTCGATCCGGAGCAGATCCACCTGCTGACCGAGGAATCCAAAACCCTATTGGGATTCATCCTCGACGACCAGCGTTCCCTATCCTCCCCGGACGGCGCGGGCTAACCCTGGCCATGTCAGCCCCCGGTTCCACTCTGACGCCGGCCCCGCGGCCGACTGGCTAGGAGCTACGACTCGATGCG
>JAGVUH010000260.1 GCA_019136395.1 Gammaproteobacteria bacterium | reverse complement strand
ACCCCGCCTGCGGGATATCGGCGCCGCCGACATCATCGCCCTGGTCGAGCGCCTGGCCCCCGACTATCGCCTCGACCCCGACCTGGTCCTGGCGGTCATCAAGACCGAGTCCAACTTCAACGTCGAGGCGCGCTCCCCCAAAAATGCCCAGGGTCTGATGCAGCTCATCCCCGCTACCGCCGACCGCTTCGGCGTCACCAACGTCTGGGACCCGGTGCAGAACCTCAAAGGCGGCATGGCCTACCTGCGCTGGCTGCCGCCCTATCCCGAGACCCAGGCCTACGTCAAACGCATCCAGCGCCTGCTGGGCATCGAGGCGGGCGTCAAATCGACCCAGGCGACCTGGTGGGGGGCATCCGGCCAGGGGTGATCAGATCTCAAAGACGCCAAGATTTTCAATGGCATAATCAACAAATCGTTTCTCGAAATGGGGAGCGGTCCCCATAAAACGGCAGGTGGAGACCACCTGATCGACGATGAATTTCGGTTGATAACAAGCCAGGACCAGGCCATTCTCAACGGTGATCTTCTCGATGACGTATTGAAAGATATCATCGGTCAGTTCCAGGCCAGCGGCACGGGCGGCCCGCTCGAAGATGGTGCGGAAAATGTCGAGACTCGGGGCCCCGACGAACAGTTTGTAGGGTAGACGCCGCATATAGGCGTTCTCGACCAGATCCTTGGGGTTCAGGTTGGTGGAGAAGATGACCAGTTCCTCGAAGGGCAGGGGAAAGCTCTTCCCGGTGTGCAACTTCAGATAATCGATCCGATGCTCCAGGGGCACGATCCAGCGATTGAGGATGCTGATCGGCGTGGCCAGTTGGCGGCCAAAGTCATCGACCACGAAACAGCCACCCAGAGCCTTGACGTGCAGGGGTGCCTCATAGAAGTTGGTGACGGGGTCGTAGCGCAGATCCAGCATCTCCAGGGTCAGTTCGCCACCCGTCACCACGAAGGGACGCTGGCAGGGAATCCAACGGTGGTCCAACTCCTCATGCGGCAGTGACAACAGGTCATTGAATCCAGCGGTCTCGCCCGGTCGCTGCTCCAAGTGCAGATTGGAATCAAAGACGTGCATGATCTGCTCGTCAATGAAGACGGCATGAGGGATGAAAATCAGATCATTAAAAATATTGGCGAAACTCAGGGCGACGGATGTCTTGCCATTACCCGGCGGGCCATAGAGCAGGATGGCCCGATCTGAATTCAGCGCCGGTCCAATCTTCTCGATGAAGTCTTCCGGGATGGTCAGTTCAGAGAAGGCTCGGTGAATTTTGTCGAGGGTCACCATGACATTGGTGATCTTCTGCAGGGAGGCCTGATGAACGAACGCTTCCAGGGTCACCGGCGCTGGGCCCGTATATTGACTCTGCTGCAGGGCTTCCTTCGCCCAGCGCATGCCTTCGTCCGTCAACCCATAGCTGGTGGAATAAGAATCCTGGCTGCGGCTACCGAGCGCCCGGAGCAACTGTCTTTTGATCGCATAGTCGATCAGTTGCTGGACGATGAGCGGGGGGAGCTTGAGGGCGGCGGCGATCTGACTGGCCAATTCCAGCCGCCCGACATAAATCTGCTTGAGCAGCAGATTCAGCAGAAACTGAAGATCCAGGCCGGTTTCGTCCAGGTTTTGCGGCGCCCGGGGCATACGATGCAGAAAGTCATCGATCTCCCCCTGACTGATGGCCCCCACCGCCACCAGATTCTCGCCCAGATTTTTGCCATTGACCCGTTGCAGGTTCAGGGCCGCCGTGACCTGGTCCGCGGTGACGAGTTTGGCGGCGACGAGCAGATCACCCAGTTTCATCATCTTTCTGATCCCTCCAAGGTGTGGTGCGGGAGGGGGCAGACTTTATCCCCTTTAGTCCCTCCCCTTGCCATCAGCTTACACCAACCGGCTTCCGCGGTCCTTATAATGGCCCTCCTATGAGCATCAGCCCTCTTCAGTGGCGGAGGTGAGCGCCATGCCCGTGGACCCCCGGTGGGAGGCGCTTGCTTCACCCTTGGCGATCGCCACCGATGACCGCCAGCCGTGCCCCGTCCTGAGCGTCCTCATCGTCAACTTCAACGCTGGGGCCTTGCTGACGGCGTGCGTCGACGCCCTGCTGGCCATGCCCCTGGCCCTGGAGGTGATCGTCAGCGACAACGGCTCCACGGATACCAGCCTCGCCGACCTGGAGGCCCGTCATGGCCGGGACCCGCGCCTGCGCATCCAGCGCAACCAGGCCAATCTCGGCTTCGCCGGCGGGCACAACCGAGTCCTGCCCCTGGCCCGGGCACCTTACCTGCTGTTTCTGAACCCGGATTGCCTGGTGGCGCCAGACACCCTGCCCCGGATGCTGGGCTTCTTGGACCAGCACCCTGCGGTCGGCATGGCCGGGGCCGTCATCCGCGATCCAGATGGCAGCGAGCAACGCGCCTCACGTCGTCGCCTGCCGGACCCCTGGGTGGGCCTGGTCCGGTTTTTCCATCTGGAGCGGCTCCGGCCCGAGCTGGTCGCCGCCAAACGGCTCAACCTGCACGACGAGCCCCTGCCCACGGTCCCCCAGGCGGTGGAGGCGATCTCCGGCTCCCTGATGCTGGTGCGGCGTCAGGCCCTGGAGGACGTCGGCCCCCTGGATGAGGGCTACTTCCTGCACTGCGAGGACCTGGATTGGTTCATGCGCTTTCGCCAGGCCGGCTGGCCCATCTACCTGATCCCGGACGCCGAGGCCCGACACCATCAGGGGGCGTGCAGCGCGGACCGCCCGCTCCGGGTGGAATGGCACAAGCACCGCGGCATGGTGCGCTTCTTCCGCAAATTCCAATACCGACGGTATCCCTTGCTCTTCAGTTGGCTGGTGCTGGCGGGGATCTGGGCGCACTTCGGGGTCTTTGTGCTCCTTGCCGGGGCGCGTCGCCTGGCTCGAAGGAGCAGCAGACCATGAAGAATTGGGATCAGGCCCCTACAGCGGCGCCCTGGCCGGCGGCGGAGTTAGGGGGCGGAGCGCATGACGGCCCCACTACCTGCCAGTCAGACGATTACCCTGACACAAAGTCAGGGGAGGGAGATGGCCAAGACGCTTCGGCTGAATTCTTTCGGCACCTACCCGTGCTGGTGACCGGCGCCACCGGCAAACTGGGACGACATCTGGTGCAGTCTCTGTTGGAACGGGAGGCCCGTGTTGCCATCCTCACCCGCGCGCCGGCGCGGGCCCGGACGCTCTGGCCAGGGGCGGTGGTGGAGTGCCGGGAGGCCGATCTCGAAGATCCCGCTACCCTGGGGCCGGCCTTGGAGGGCATCGCCCTGGTCTTCCATCTCGCCAGTTACTCCCCGGCCCCGGACGAGGCGGACATCTACGAGGCCCCCGCCCACTGGGCCGTCAGCGCCGAGGGCACCCGCCATCTGGTCGCCGCCGCCCGCGCGGCCGGCGTGCCGCGCCTGGTCTATCTCAGCAGCGTCAAGGTCATGGGCGACGCGGCGGGGGCGGGCAGCCAGCCAGCGACGGAGGACACCGTTCCCGCTCCCGATACCCTCTATGGCCGGGCCAAACTGGCCGCCGAGGGTGAGATCCTGGCGGCGGGGGGGACGCCGGGGGTCCATGCCTGCGTCCTGCGCCTGCCCATGGTCTATGGCCTGGAGGGCGGACAGGGCAACCTCGGGCGCATGATCGCCGCCGTGGCCCGCCATCGCTTCCCGCCCTGGCCGCGTCACGCCAACCGTCGTTCCGCCATTCATGTGCAGGACGCGGTCCGCGCCGCGCTGCTCTGCGCCTGGCACCCGCGCGCCGCCGGGAGGTTGTATCTGGTCACCGACGGCGCCCCCTATTCCACCCGCTGGCTCTACGAGCGCATCCGCCTGGCCCTGGGCTGGCGCGTCCCCGCCTGGGGCATCCCACTGGTCGTCCTCCGCGCCCTGGCCGCCCTCGGCACCCTGGGCGAAAAGGTCACGGGCCGGGCCATGCCCCTGACCTTGGCCACCCTGGAGAAGCTCACCGGCAATGCCTGGTATTCCGCGGCCAGGATTGGCCAGGAACTGGGCTTCCAAGCCCGACACCATCTCGACGAGACCATCCCCCTCCTGGTCAGGCAGGCGCGGGAGGGTTCGTAGGGTTCATCAGGATCCCGCCAACGCCCCCTCAAGTAGCCTCACCGCTGGCGGCAGGGTAAGCATTCACATCCCCCTACCGCCTGGTCTGGCACAACAAGCACAAGCCGCTGATTCCCGTGCTCCCTCTCCCCTGGCGGAGGAGGGTTGGGGAAAGGGGGTCCGGGCGGTTACGTGGCCGGTACCGCGCTCGCCTCCAGCGCGGCCCGGGCCTGGCGCCAGGCTTGCGCCTCCCGCAGGGCCTTGAGGGCCTTGTACAGGTCATTGTCCAAACTCGTATGGTAGCGCGTCAGCAGGTCGGTCTGGGTCGGCAGGGCCTGCTCGATGACCTGAGACCGGCTCTTGATGGCATTGGCGCTACGGTAGGTATCGATCAAACGGATGGCGTCAGGGGAGAGTGACGCGGACAGTTTCTCGACACGCATGAGATGATCCTAATTTAGGTGGCAGCAAGAAGCTACCGCTCTTGCTACCTTACACCGCAAAGCTAAACCTCCGGGCGTTGCCACCCCCAGAGGCGTGTGGTGCGTAGCCAGGGTGCCAACTGGAACCTGCGGCTCCACCAGGCGACCCTGGAACTACTGGCCCATCCTTGTGCAAGCGGGTTGCCACACAACCACGTCGGATCGGTTCCAACAAGTGGAAGTGACCTAAATCATCGCTGGCGGCAACTGGTATCAGCGCAGTTGGAATTTGGATGGCAGCCCAACGCTTGGGAATATACCTCCTGATATTGCTTGGCCACTACCGGAAAAGCGAATCGCTCCACCGCCCGCTCCCGCGCCTGCTTGCCCAACCGCCCCGCGTCGCGTTGGCCTAGCACCCAAATGATTCCACGCGCCAGGTCCTGGGTATCGTAGGCCTTGGCGAGGTAGCCAGTGTGTTCATGGGCGACGATGTCTGGCAGTCCGCCAATGTCGAAGGCGATCACAGGAGTGCCGCAGGCGTGAGCCTCGACGCCGGTATTGGGCAGATTGTCCTGACGCGAGGGGACCGACAGGGCATCGGCGGCGCTGTAGAGCGCGCGCAGGCTGAGATCGTCGTGCAGATGGCCGGTGTAGTGGAGGGGAAAGCCTAAGGCTGGCGGCGACTGAGGTGCGCGTTGGCCGAAGACGATGAGTTCGAGGCCGCGTGCGTGGGGGTCGTTGCGCAGGTGCTCAAGCGCTTCGGCCAACAGGTCGAAGCCCTTGCGCGGATCCTGCCCGCCTTCCATGGCGCCGAACAGCAGCAGTGGCACATCGGCGGGTAGGCCGAGTAGTTCGCGCGCCAGGCGCTGCTCCAGCGGCTGCCAGCGCTCGGTGTCGATGGGATTAGCCACCACCGTCACCGGCCAATCGCGCATCAGCGCACTCTCGCGGACGCAGTCTGCCAGCCAGCGGCTCGGCGCGACGATGTGCATCGGCCGGTGCCAGTGTTTGCGCTTGCGCTGCCAGGTCCAACGGTTGAGGTCGAAGCCGGATTCGTGCGCCGGGCGGTTGTCCCGGCGATAGCCCTCGCGCCAGCGACCGTCGTCGGTGTAATGCTCCGCACCACAGAAGGCCCACATGTCGTGCAGCGTCCAAACAGTTGGCATCTCGATGCGGCCGATATCGGCGATGGAGAGCATCTCGTCGGCGACCCAGTGGAGGTGGGCGATATCGGCGTCACTGTCTTTGAGGCGCTTGACCCAGCGCGAGGGCAGGATGGCCGGAGAATGGATGATGGGGTTGCCGGTCCTGGGCAGGTGTCGCAGTTGTCCGCCAATGTGCCCGCGCAGTGCCGCCGAGAACTTCTCCCTTTTGCTCAAAGGCCCCTGCACCGTCCAGTCGCCAGCCAGCGCCTTGTTGACCCACATTCTTGAATCAATGCCCGCCGCGCGCAGGCAATGATGGATGCGGTAGGCCGCGCGGGCGGCACCGCCGTTGATGTCGGAGTGGTTGAGCTGGATGACGTGCATACGGGTTACAGAGCGATCGGTCGCTTGTCGTTCAGATCAGTGCCTGCGTCAGCGGCTTGCTAATGCGCCCAGGCAGATACCGCGTCAGCGTCCAAAGCCATCGCGATCGGTATTCGACGTGGCGTGCCGCCTCGAGATCCAGAGCGCCACGGCGAATAAAAGCCCGCCCGTAGACCACTGGCTCCGCCGGTTCCAGCCCCAGAGCTAGGAGCGCCCGATCCCAGGAGTGACGGAAATGAAAGGTCTGGGGTAGGTGACACAGAATCATCGGCTGGAAGCAATTGGCGATCAGGTAGCGCCCGCCTGGACGCAATGCCGCCGCCGATTCCCACGCCAGACCCAGCGGGTCCGGGACATGCTCGAACACGTCGGTCGCGATCAGGATGTCATACTCGCCATCCAGCGCCGGCCGGTAACGCACGTTTGGTGAACGGCGCGCACGCTGGATGGCCAGCGGATGCGGGTGCGGTTCGATCACTTCGACCACCGCCGTGGGGCAGGCTGCGCCGATCATTCGCGCCAGCCCGCCGAAGCCGCCGCCATAATCGGCGACGCGTCGGGGCGACTGCGCCGCCACCCAGTCAGTGAAGCGCTGGCGATTGTCTAGGCTCAGCGCATGCTGTTCGATGAACAGGCCGTTGAGCAGCCAGACCGGGTGGGCATAGAAGGCACCGATGCGCGCATCCATCACCTCGTGGTCGCAGTGCAGTTCACGCCAGGTTTCGTCCATCAGCGCCCAGATTTCCTCCAGGCTCGGATAGCCGCCGAAACGCTCGAAGGTTTTGTCTAGCCAGCGCTGCTCGTTTGGGGTGATCAGGACCACGTCGTCAGCGGGGATCCATGGCGTCAGGTCAGTCATTGCGCCCTCCGCATGCGGACGCAACAAGGGGGGGAACCAGCCAGGCTTGCTGCCAGAGCTTCCGCGGGCGATTGCGTAAGGCACCCCGGCAGGCAGCCGATCAGGTTGGCCCGGCACAGGCGTGGCGTTCCGAGGGTGTAGGCCAGATTGATCCAGTCTGGGCTGTCGACGAAGACCGGGCCGCAGCCGAGGTTGATGTTGGTGGCCGCCATCAGGCAAAGCTCCGTTTCAGGCGTCGATACACAAAGCCGCCGGCGCGGCGCGGTAGGCGCAGCAGTGACCAGGGGAAGCGTTGACCGCGGCCGCCGAAGGTGTGATCGAAGGCATAGCGATCAGCCGCTTGGTCACGTTCCACCTGCGCCGGATGGCGCAGTTCATCGCCGAGCGGATGCGCGGGTAAGCCTGCCAGTGCGCTGGTCGCGGACGTGGTATGAGTCGCGTCCTCGCCAAAGCCGATGTTGCTGACTAGATTTACGTTCGGCGTGACGGTCAGACCACCGTGGTACCAGACACAAGCAGTCCAGGGGTAGGCCCAGGAGTCGATCTGGCCCGCGCGCGCGCAATCGAAGATGCGCTGCCAGTAAGCACGCTCGACTTTGTCCGGCGTCTGTCGCACCCAGGCCTCAGACGCGCGCCACTCGGGCCAGAACGGCAGATCGCCTTGATAGTGTCGCCAGGCGCGGCCCCAAGTTGCCCAGCCCCAGCAGTGGTTGTATTTGGAGAAGTAGTAGGACGCTTCCCCGCGACGGTGGCCGTTCTGGAAGTTGTTGCCGGTCACCACCGCGACGCGCTCATCCTCGGCATATCGCTCCAACAGCGCATCGCAGAAGCTGAAGAAGTCTGGGTGCGCGACGCAATCGTCTTCCAGCACGATGGCACGTTCGACCTGCCCGAACACCCAATCCAGCCCGCTGCTCACGCGCCGCTTCAAACCCAAATTCGACTCAGCGTAGTTGCGATGCACCTCGCAGGGCCAGTCGATCTGCTCGACAATGGCGCGCACCGCCGCGCACCGCTCGGCGTCAGTCGGATGCCCTGGGCGCGGGCCATCGGCGATGATAAAGAGCTGCGATGGGCACTGCTCACGCAGCACCGCGAAGGTCTGAGCGGTGTGCTGTGGGCGGTTGAAGACGATGTAGGCGATGGGTGTTTGGTGCATATCTAATCACGCTGCAGCCGTGCATCTAAATAGTTGATGGCCATACAGCGTGACCACGGCGTAGATTGGCTGAGGAAATCTGATATTATTGGAAGATCAAGAGTTGGGAATAAATTTAAACGCCTTAAGTAATCCAATACAGTGAAAATCATTCTTTCAAAATTGCTACTATGTTCTGGTAAGCGAATATCTCGCAGCTTAGAGGGTTGTAATTCTTTATTTCTGGCATACCATTAGGCAATAAGCGATAAAATCTGTATCTTTCAAGCATATTCCAAAAATCTTTGAAAAAAACCCTGGATGCAATATTCATTTCGTTAAATTCGAAATGAATGGCTTTGATTTTTCCTGCGGACAATGTATTTACTCCCCCCTTCAAAACTTCAAGCTCATTGCCTTCTGTATCAATTTTGAGAAGGATAATTTCAGTAATTTCTTCGATTTCTAAAAATTCATCAATCGTAGTTAATTCAACTTCATGAGCAATCGCTGACGCTGAACCGTGAATTTCAGTGATGACATCTTCGAATAATGATGCATGAGAGGATCCATCTTTGTCAGGGTAATCATAGAGCTTTAAGACGCCACTAACACTTGATAGCCCTTTGTTAATCAGAAAAATATTTTGGTAGCCAGCCAAATTTTCACGCAGTTTATAATAAGTTTTTGGATGTGGCTCGAATGCATAAACTCTTAT
>JAGVUH010000059.1 GCA_019136395.1 Gammaproteobacteria bacterium | reverse complement strand
ACCCTGGACATCCTGGCCGCCGAATTCGCCGACATCTACCTCAACCATCACCACCAGGCCTCGCCTTGCGAATCCGTCTGGCTGGACGAGGATGGGCTCATCATGCAGGAGCCCATGTTCCAGTTGCGCGGCTGGTACCAGCGCCACGGCCTGCAAGTGCGGAACTGGCGTCTGCGCACCGATGATCACCTGGTAACCCAGCTCCAGTTCATCGGTTTCCTGTTGGAAGGCGAGGCCACCCCCGAGCGTCTGGAGGAGATTGGGCGTTTTCTGGACGAGCACCTGTTACGCTGGATCGGTGCCTTTGGTGAGCGGGTCGGGGCCCGCTGCCAGACCCGCTTCTATGCTGGACTGACCGGCCTCACCGCCGCCTATCTGGAGGAATTGCGCGATCTGATCGCGCTGATTCTCGGCGTCCCGCGTCCCAGCCCCGAGGAAATCGCCGAGCGGATGCGGCCGCCGCGGGACATTCTCGGGCTTACGGTGGCCGGTCCCGCCCTCCCCCCCTCAGCCAACGAGGGGCCCGGCTGGTAGTCCATGGGGGTGGAGCGGCCACCGCCGATCCCCGCGACGGTGATGATCCCCGAGGTCATCGCCGCCCGCTGCGTTCATGCCATCACCCCCCAGGCCCGCTGCCAGGCCTGCGTCGCGGCCTGTCCTCAAGGCGCCTGGGTGATCGATGATGAGCGCCTCGGCATCGACGCCAACCGCTGCGACGGCTGCGAGCTCTGCGTGCCCGCCTGTCCCCAGGCCGCCATCGTCGCGCGCCTTGGCCCCGTACCGCGCCGGACCCACCAGGGCCTGCTGGCCTTCGCCGCCTGCGAGCGGGCGGGGGTGCGGGAGGCGGATGCGCCCTTCATGCCCTGTCTCCATGCCCTGGGTAGCCGGGAACTGCTGCGGTTGGCGCGCGCGGGGGTCGACCGGCTGGTGACCGCTGCGCCCTTCATGCCCTGTCTCCATGCCCTGGGTAGCCGGGAACTGCTGCGGTTGGCGCGCGCGGGGGTCGACCGGCTGGTGACCGCCCGGGGGGCCTGCGACCAGTGTCCCCGTGGCCAGGGTGAGCGACTGGGCGAGCGCCTCCTCGCCGTCAATCAGCTCCTGATGGGGCGTCAACTGGCCTGCCTGGTCCATGAGGAGATGGCGCCCCCGGCCTGGGAGGACGCCTGGCGCGCGGCCCGGGACCCAGCCAACGACCAACGCCTCAGCCGCCGCGGCTTCTTTCTGCAGGCCATGCAGGCACCGGTCCAGCGCCTCTGGGAGCGGCTGATGGGGGACGAGGATCAGGGCCTGCCGCCGGGACGCCTGCTCCCCCCAGCGGCACCCGGCGAGCCCCTGCCCCTGGCCCCGCAACTCGATATCCTGCTCTGTACCGGCTGCGATGCCTGCGTCCGGCTCTGCCCCCAGGGTGCCCTGGGAATGGAAAGGGCGGAAGGGCTGCCTCAGGCCTATGTCATCGATGCCGCGGCCTGCAGTGGCTGTGGCATCTGTATCGACGTCTGCGCCACCGGGGCCATGTCTCTGCTGCGCTGGCGGCCGCCGCCCCAGGAGCGGCTGCCCCTGGTCACCCAGCGGTGCCGGGCCTGCGGCGTCACCTTTCATTTGCCCCGCTGGTCCCAGCAGGATCCGCCCGAGCCAGGCCCCGAGGCCCTGACATCGCCGCGACGGCAACCCCTCTGTCCCATCTGCTTCCGCGCTGATCACTCCCGAAGGCTGTTTCAGGTGTTGCCCTGATCGCCGGCGACGTGGCACTGCTTCCCGGGTCGGGCTCAAGCGGGTCTAACCCCACTGACAGATTGTCATCCACGCTACCATTTGAAATTTCTATAAGGTCATAAAACCGACTACCGGGAACCTGTCAAACTGTCAGCCTCCGGTTCGAGTTGGGGCGGCGCAGGGACTGCCCCCGTGCCGTGAGCCCCGCACCGGCCCCGGATTCGTCTCTTATGGCAAGGTTCGTGCATTAGGCTTCGAGAGCAGTGACGATCCCCGTGCCCGGAGAGCCCGGGCCGGGCGCCATCCCGCGGGGTGGGGTCCCACCGGGTCAGCCTAGCCAGGCTCGCGGGATCATCCTTCTCACTTTGCTGTCGATCAATTTTCCAAGCAATAACGCCTATATCAGCCCGGTTATCCTTGTTAGCCTTTGGCAAGCAAGGTGACGGGTGGTCGATAGCAGCCATGAGCGCCAGAAGCGCGGACAAGGGTCTATTGCTCATCTCCTCCTCCCTGAGTAGATGGACCCAAGCACCGCCCACGCTGAGCGATCAGCCATCCGAGGATCATTGACAGGAGCCGCGGTATGTACCGAGCCAAATCTCTACTTGTTCTCACCACCCTCCTCGGCGGGCTTCTGGCCAGCGCCGAGGGCTTGGCCACAGCACCGCCCAGCTACCAGCAGGCACGTTGGGATCCCATCCATTTCAAACCGGCCATTGACTCGGCCACCGACGAGCAATGCCTGGCCTGCCACAAAGAGGTCCTCGAACCCAGCATCAGCGGCCAGTCCCCCGCCGGGGTCAAGGCCGCCGAGACCCTGGCCTGGTATCAGACCCTCAGCACCTACGCCGGCGATCAGGAGACCTTCCACCGCCGGCACCTGGTGACCCCCCTGGCCCAGGAACTCATGGCCATGAAGTGCAATACCTGCCACCAGGGCAAT
>JAGVUH010000674.1 GCA_019136395.1 Gammaproteobacteria bacterium | reverse complement strand
GCCTCTACTATGCCCCTGACCCTTCGTCCCAGATCGCCTGCACCATCGGCGGCAACGTGGCGGAGAACTCCGGCGGGGTGCACTGCCTCAAGTACGGCCTGACGGTGCACAACCTGCTGCGCCTGGAGGTCATCACCATGGACGGCGAACGTCTTACCGTCGGCGCTGAGGCCCTGGACGCCCCCGGTTACGACCTGATGGCCCTGATGACCGGCTCCGAGGGCCTGCTCGGGGTGGTGGTGGAGATCACCGTCCGCCTGCTGCCCCTGCCGGAGCGCGCCCAGGTGTTGCTCGCCGCTTACGACGACATCGGCCAGGCCGGGGCGGCGGTGGGGGCCATCATCGCCGCCGGCATCATCCCCGCTGGCCTGGAGATGATGGACAACCCCGCCATTTGCGCCGCCGAGGCCTTCGTTCACGCCGGCTACCCCACCCAGGCGGCGGCCATCCTGCTCTGCGAACTGGACGGCGCCAACGAGGAGGTCTCCCAGGAGATCCTACGGGTGCGCCAGATCCTGCTCGACAGCGGCGCCACCGAGGTGCGCACCGCCCGCGACGAGGCCGAGCGGCTGCTGTTCTGGAAGGGGCGCAAGGCCGCCTTCCCCGCCGTCGGCCGCCTTTCGCCGGACTATTACTGCATGGACGGCACCATCCCCCGCCGCCGCCTGCCGGAGGTGCTGGCGCGGATCGCCGAGATGTCGGCGGCCTATGGCCTGCCGGTGGCCAACGTCTTTCACGCCGGGGACGGCAACCTCCACCCCCTGATCCTCTACGACGCCAACCGCCCCGGTGAATTGGAGCGTACCGAGGAGTTGGGCGGCAAGATTCTGGAGTTGTGCGTCGAGGTCGGTGGCACCATTACCGGGGAACACGGGGTGGGTACCGAGAAGATCGACCAGATGTGCGTCCAGTTCCACCCCCTGGAGTTGACCCAGTTCCACGCCGTCAAGGCCGCCTTCGATCCGGCCGGGCTGCTCAACCCCGCCAAGGCCGTGCCGACCCTGCACCGCTGCGCCGAGTTCGGGGCCATGCACGTTCACGCCAACCAGATCAGATTTCCCGACCTGCCGCGATTTTGAGCGCGATGACGATACCGCCGCGAGGCATCCCGGACAGGGGAGAAGCATGAATCAGGACCTTACCCAAACGTTGGCGGCGCGGGTGGCATCGGCCCAGGCCGAGGGCCGCCCCTTGCGCATCCAGGGCGGTGGTACCAAGACCTGGCTGGGCCGGGCGGTGAACGGCGAGCCCCTGGTGGTGGCCGGCCATCGCGGCATCCTTAGCTACGAGCCCACCGAGCTGGTCATCACCGCCCGCGCCGGCACTCCCCTGGCGGAGATCCAGGCCGCGCTGGCGGAGCGGGGACAATGGCTGGCCTTCGAGCCGCCCCATTTCAGCCCCGCCATGGGCCTGGCTGATGATCCTCTCGATCCTGGTGCAGGTGCTGGCGCCAGAGGCAAGGCCGATGGGGGTGCCGAAGCCGGTGCCGGAGATAAGGCCGATGGCGGTCTGGATGTGGGTGCCGGCGGTCAGGCCGATGGCGGTGCCGATGCCGGGCGCCATCCCAATGCCCATGCCGGCAGCCTGCCCGGCAAGGCCACCCTGGGTGGCACCAACCATCGCCTGCGGCCTCTCCGGCCCCGCCCGGCCCTACAGCGGGGCGGCGCGAGACTTCGTCCTTGGCGTGCGCCTCATCAACGGCAAGGGTGAGGTGCTGCGCTTCGGCGGCGAGGTGATGAAGAACGTCGCCGGCTACGACCTGTCGCGCCTCATGGCGGGGGCCCAGGGTACCCTCGGCGTCCTGCTGGATGTCAGTCTCAAGGTGCTGCCGCGCCCGGCGGTCGAGATGACCTTGGTCTTTGACCTGTCCCCCGCGGAGGCCATCCGCCGCTTTAACCAGTGGGCGGGCCAGCCCCTGCCCCTCAGCGCCGCCTGTCATGACGGCGAACGGGCCCATGTCCGTCTCGCCGGCAACGAGGCGGCGGTGCGCGCCGCCCAGGCCCGGCTGGGGGGGGAGGTCCTCGCCGGCGAGGCGGAGAGCTTCTGGCGGGCGGTGCGCGAATTGAGACACCCCTTCTTTCGGCAAGGATCGGCCTATCAGCCAGGAACGGCCTACCAGCCAGGAAGGGCTTATCAGAA
>JAGVUH010000173.1 GCA_019136395.1 Gammaproteobacteria bacterium | reverse complement strand
CTTTGACGTGGACGAGATCGCCTTCGCCGTCCTCGACCGTGACCGCACCCCGGCCAGTCGCGCCTACCGGGAGCAGTTTGCCGGTACCCCCTGGTTCGCCGAACAGGCGCCCCTGGCGGATGAGGCCGATCTGCAACGGCGGCTGGCCAGCGGGCGTCTGGCCCTGGCCATCGAGATTCCCCCCGGCTTTGGTCGCGCCCTCAGGCGCGGGGCGCGACCAGAGGTCCGGCTCCTCATCGACGGCGCCATCCCTTTCCGTGGCGATACCATCCGCGGGTACGTGGAGGGCGTGCATCGACAGTACCTGGAGACCCTGGCCGTGGGCCAAGTCGCATCTGCTCCGACGCCAGGCACGGTGCCGCCGGTGGCGATCGAGACCCGCTTCCGCTTCAACCAGGATTTCAAGAGCGTCTATGCCATGGTGCCGGGGATCCTGATGCTGTCGCTGATCATGATCCCGGCGACCATGACGGCGGTGGGGGTGGTGCGGGAGAAGGAACTCGGTTCCATCATCAATCTCTACGCCACGCCGACCAAGGGCCTGGAATTCCTGTTGGGGAAGCAGTTGCCCTACCTGGGGCTGGCGCTGCTGAGCTACCTGCTACTGTTGCTGATGGCCCTCTGGTTGTTCCGCGTGCCGCTGACCGGGAGCCTGAGCGCCCTCACCCTGGGGGCGGCGCTGTTCGTCTTCGCCACCACCGGCCTGGGGCTGCTCATGTCGACCTTCATGCGCACCCAGATCGCCGCGGTATTTGGCACCGCCATCGTCAGCACCATCCCCACCATCCTCTTCTCCGGCATGCTGGTGCCGGTCTCCTCCCTGACCGGCGCGGCGCGCTTCATGGGCTATGGTTTTCCCAGCGCCTGGTTCAATCACGTCAGCGTCGGCACCTTCACCAAGGGGCTGCAACCGGGGGATCTCTGGCTGGATTATGGGGTCCTGGCGGCCTTCGGGCTCGGCTTTCTGCTGGTCGGCCTGGTCTTGCTCAGGAACCAGGAGCGCTGAGGTGGGACTTTTTTCCGATGACCGCAAAATAGTGCTTGACCATATCAGAATACACTAATATTCTACGCACCCATGGACGGCGCCCACAGCACATAAGACGCCGCTCCTTGCTGCCAACAGAAACAACATATCGGAGAATCTCTAAGATGAAAAAGCTTGCTACCGCCGCCGCCATCGCCGCCCTGCTGGGTGTGTCCGCTTCCGCCTCCGCCTTCTGGGGCGGCCCAGGCTGGGGTGGTCCGGGTTGGGGCAACTCCGGCAATGACTGGTGGAACGACATGTTCGGTGACGGCTATGGCGACTTCAACATGAACATGTCCGGTGGCGGACGTGGTTGGGGTCGTGGTTACAACCGTTATCGCGACAACTACGGTTACGGCTATGGCCCCTACTGGGGTGGCCCCTATGGCTACGCCCCCTACGGCGCGCCCTATGCCCCCTATGCCCCGCCCGCTCCTCCGGCCGCTCCCGCCGCCGAGGCCAAGTAATCACCCGCCGGCCAATCGGGCCGGGTGAGATAAGGCACCATCGGGCACAGGAAAGTGTCCATTAACCCCGATCCTCCCCCGTGGCGGATCGGGGTTTTCGTTTTGTACCCCCAACGCTTTTCGCTGTTTGAACGGCCCGTGGGCCAGAAAATTGTTTGGCGCTGGCGCCGTGAACGGAGCGTGGGGAACGTCCTCAAGGTCCGTCAGACATCGAAGCGATAATGCTTCTCCACCGGTTCCAGCACCTCCCAGACGCAGGACAGGCCAGCCGGGAAGGTGATGAGGTCACCACGCTGGAACTCTCGACCCTCACCACCCTCCGGCGTTACCCGAAACCGCCCCCGCAGGACATAGCAGGTTTCGGTCTGGTCGTAATGCCAGGAGAAGGTCGAGACCTCCTTGCGCCAGATGGGCCAGTATTCGACCCCCAGCACCTCCAGCTTGGCGGGTGAGGGCTTGTGCTCGCAACGAATTTCCAGATCGTCGTGCGGACTCATGACGCGGTCTCCGGGGAGGAAATAAGAGGAGGATGAAACCAACCGGGCACGATCGGCCCGCGAGTTACCAATCCTCCGCATTCTCGGGGTGCCCGCGGACCCGATCAAGCCGCGACGATCTTTCCCCCCTTGCCTGACTTCTCACCACCCTTCGGCAGGCATGGCCCCTCTGGCATGGCGCTGTCCGGCATGGCGCTTGCGCCGCACCCTGTAGGTGACCGAAACTCGGCTCATGAACCAGAACCTAGAGCAATTGGCGGCGGCCCTGGGCCAGCGCCTCATGGCAACCGGGCGGGTGCTTGCCACGGCGGAATCCTGTACCGGCGGCTGGATCGCCCAGGTGGTGACCGGAGTCGCGGGGTCGAGCGCCTGGTTCGACCGGGGTTTCGTGACCTACAGCAACCGCGCCAAGGAGGAGATGCTGGGCGTTGCTGGATCTACCCTGGCGGGGCATGGGGCGGTCAGCGCCCAAGTGGTGACGGAGATGGCGGTGGGTGCCCTGGCGCGCAGCCAGGCCCAGGTCGCGGTGGCGGTCAGCGGAATCG
Organism: Gammaproteobacteria bacterium; assembly: GCA_019136395.1. Next base: position 9,917 of record JAGVUH010000173.1, on the reverse strand, counting down.
CCGGTCCGGGGGGCGGCAGCGCGGAGAAGCCCGTCGGCACCGTCTTCGTCGCCTGGGCACTGGCGGGTCAGTCGCCGGTGGTGGAGCGCCTGCGTCTTAGCGGGGATCGCGAGGCGGTGCGTCGGCAGACGGTTGGCATCGCCCTGGAGCGACTGCTAGAACTGCTCGGCGGCAGCGGCGGCAGCGGCGGCAGCGGCGGCAGCGGCAGCGGCGGTGGTGCCGGTGGGGGTAGCGAGAGCGAGAACGATAGCGGCGGCGGTGGCTGAGCGGCTCTTTTTCGCCCTCTGGCCCGCGGAGGCCCAACGCCAGGCCCTTGCCCGGGTTCAGGCTGATCTGTCAGGGCCCTCGGGGTTGCCGGGACTGTCGGGACTGCCAGGGCTGTCGGGACCACCGACCCCAGCGGGGAGACCCACGGGGGAGACCATCGGCCGGGACGCCACCGCGTCCGGCCAAACCCCGTTGGCCCGACCGCCATTCCGCGGGCGTCTGATCCACCCCGAGGACATCCATCTCACCCTGGTGTTTCTGGGCGTCCTGCCGCCGGAACGGCGCCGTTGCGCCGAGTCCGCCGCCGAACGGGTGCGGTCCCCGGCCTTCACGCTGAGCCTGGACCGGGTCGGCTCCTTCCCCCGAGCGCGGGTGGTCTGGTGCGGCACCGATCCGGCGCCGGCGCCCCTGGCCCGACTGGTCACCACCCTGCGCCACGAGTTAGGGGCTTGTGGCCTGGCCCTCGATCCGCGGCCCTATGCCCCCCACGCCACCCTGGCGCGCAACGCCCGCCCCTTGCCGGCGCGCCCCCTGGATCAGCCCATTTCCTGGCCGGTCAACGCCTTTGTCCTGGCCTATGGTCAGGAGGGCCCACCGCCGCGCTATCGCGTCCTGCGACGCTGGCCCCTGGTTCGACCGTCGCCGCCATGAGGGAGCCTGATAGTCACCGCCGGGCGTACCATGACGCCGCTCAAGGGCTATGCGATACTTCACCCCCTTTTAGATCTCCCCGGCCCCGTGCCTGATAGCCCGGCGAGGGCAAACCCCAGACAGGAGCAACGATGGACGAAAATCGCAAGAAGGCCCTGGCCGCCGCCCTGAGCCAGATCGAGAAGCAGTTTGGCAAGGGCTCGGTCATGCGCATGGGCGATGCCGGTATGGTGCGCAATGTGGAAGTCATCTCCACCGGTTCCCTGGGCCTGGATATCGCCCTCGGCGTGGGTGGCGTGCCCAAGGGCCGGGTGGTGGAGATCTACGGGCCCGAGTCCTCGGGCAAGACCACCCTCACCCTGCACATCATCGCCGAGGCCCAGAAGCAGGGGGGAACCTGCGCCTTCGTCGACGCCGAGCACGCCCTGGACCCGGTCTACGCCAAGTGCCTGGGTGTCAACATGGACGAGTTGCTGGTCTCTCAGCCGGACACGGGGGAGCAGGCCCTGGAGATCACCGACATGCTGGTGCGCTCCGGGGCGGTGGATGTGGTGGTGGTGGATTCGGTGGCGGCCCTGACCCCCAAGGCCGAGATCGAGGGCGAGATGGGCGACTCCCACGTCGGCCTCCAGGCGCGCCTCATGTCCCAGGCCCTGCGCAAGCTCACCGGCAACATCAAACGTTCCAACTGCCTGGTGGTCTTCATCAATCAGATCCGCATGAAGATCGGCGTCATGTTCGGCAGCCCGGAGACCACCACCGGCGGTAACGCCCTCAAGTTTTACGCCTCGGTGCGCCTGGACATCCGCCGCGTCGGCGCCATTAAGAAGGGCGAGGAGGTCATCGGCAACGAGACCAAGGTCAAGGTGGTCAAGAACAAGGTGGCGCCGCCCTTCAAGCAGGCCGAGTTCGACATCCTGTACGGCGAGGGCGTGTCCCGCGAGGGCGAGATCATCGACCTCGGCGCCCAGCATGGCATCATCGACAAGTCCGGGGCCTGGTACAGCTATGGCGGCACCCGTATCGGTCAGGGCAAGGACAATGTGCGGGTCTATCTCAAGGAGAACCCGGCCCTGGCCGCCGAGATCGAGACCAGGATCCGGGAAAAACTCCTGCCGGCGGCCGATGCCGCCGCGCCCGCGGAGTTCGCCGAGAGCCTGGCCGAAGGTTGACGCGCGGCATGACGGCATCGGGCCTCACTTCGGGGCGGGGTGCCTGCGGTACCCGGCAGCGGTGAGGAGGCGGGTGATCCGACTAACTGTCATGAGGGGTCTGGCCAAAACCCTGATTATGAAAGCCTTTGTGGTGACTTTCACGCCAAGGCCCCGTGTCGTTGATGCGGGTCCCTGACGAAAACCGGTGGTGGCGTGGTAGAGAACGAGATGCGTGACGACCGGAGCCCGGGTGACGGGCCTGGGGAGGAGCCAAGCCCGTTTCTCTTGGAGGAGAACGCCATCCGGGAGCGGGCCCTGCGCCTGCTGGCCAGCCGGGAGCATAGTCGCCAGGAACTGGTGCGTAAGCTTCGTGCCAAGGGCCATGAGCAGGCGGCCATCGACCCGGTGTTGGATGAGCTGACGGCGAGCGATCTGGTCAGCGATCAGCGCACGGCCGAGGCCTATGTCACCGCCCGGGCGCGCAAGGGCTATGGTCCGCGGCGCCTGCGCCAGGAGTTACGGGAGCGAGGGGTGGAGGATGAGCTGATCGCCCCGCTCCTCGACCGGGACGAGGAGGACTGGCGAGCGCTCCTCACCCGGGTGGCGGACAAGAAATTCGGCCCGGGGCCGGCCACCGACCCCAAGGAACTGGCACGTCGGGCCCGATTTCTGGAATATCGCGGTTTTCCGCCGGATCTCGTCCGCCGCTACCTGCGCGGTGACCGGGAGTGAGTCGAGTAACCAATGAGTTTCACGTCATGAAGAGCAGTGCCGAGCTGAGAGCCAGTTTCCTTGATTACTTCGCCAGCCACGGTCACCAGGTGGTGCCCAGCAGTCCGCTGGTGCCGGCCAACGACCCGACCCTGCTGTTCACCAACGCCGGCATGGTCCAATTCAAGGATGTCTTCCTCGGCCGCGACAAGCGTCCCTACCACCGCGCCGCCAGTTCCCAGCGCTGCGTGCGGGCCGGCGGCAAGCATAACGACCTGGAGAACGTCGGCTACACCGCCCGCCACCACACCTTCTTCGAGATGCTGGGCAACTTCAGCTTCGGCGACTATTTCAAGCACAACGCCATCCGCTATGCCTGGGAGTACCTCACCGAGGTCCTGGGCATCCCCCCCGAGCGCCTCTGGGTCACCGTCTTCCAGGACGACGACGAGGCTGCCGCCATCTGGCTGGACGAGGTCGGCGTCGACCCCAGCCGCTTCTCCCGCTGCGGGGAGAAGGACAACTTCTGGGCCATGGGCGACACCGGCCCCTGCGGTCCCTGTTCCGAGATCTTTTACGATCATGGCCCCGAGGTCCCTGGCGGTCCCCCCGGTTCGCCGGACGCCGACGGCGACCGCTACATCGAGATCTGGAACCTGGTCTTCATGCAGTTCGACCGCGACCCCAGCGGTAAGCTGACGCCCCTGCCCAAGCCCTCGGTGGACACCGGCATGGGCCTGGAGCGCCTGGCGGCGGTCATGCAGGGCGTCCATAGCAATTACGAGATCGACCTCTTCGCCCGGCTCATCGCCGCCGCCGCCGAGCTGACCGGCGCCGCCGACCAGGACTCCAAGGCCCTGCGGGTCATCGCCGACCACATCCGCTCCGCCGCCTTCCTCATCGTCGATGGCGTCACCCCCGGCAACGAGGGGCGGGGCTATGTCCTGCGCCGCATCATTCGCCGCGCCATCCGTCACGGCTACCAGCTCGGCCAGCAGCAGCCCTTCTTTCACCAACTGGTTACCCCCCTGGCGGCGGAGATGGGCGCGGCCTTCCCCGAGCTGCCCAAGGCCCAGGAGCGGGTGGCCCATGTCCTCCGGCTGGAGGAGGAGCGCTTCGCCGAGACCCTGGACCAGGGCCTGCGCATCCTCGACCAGGCCGTGACCGGTCTCAGCGGTGATGTCATCCCCGGCGAGACCGTCTTCAAGCTCTACGACACCTACGGCTTCCCCGTCGACCTGACCGCCGACATCGCCCGCGAGCGCGGCCTGAGCATCGATAGCGCCGGCTTCGAGCGGGAGATGGCGCGGCAGAAGGAGCGCGCCCGCGCCGCCAGCCAGTTTGGTGTCGCCTACGGGGCGGGCCTGCGCCTGGAGGGCGAGACTTGCTTCACCGGCTACGAGCACCTGGAGGACCGCGCCCACGTGACCGGCCTCTATCGCGGCGAGACGGTGGTGGAGACCCTGGGACACGGCGAGGAGGGCATCGTCGTCCTCGATCAGACCCCCTTCTACGCCGAGTCCGGCGGCCAGGTCGGTGACCGTGGCTGGCTCACCGGCGAAGGGGTGCGTCTGAGGGTGCTGAACACCCAGAAGCTGGGCGGGGACGTCTTCGGCCATCTGTGCCAGGTCGAGGACGGGCGGCTGACGGTCGGCGACGTGGTGGAGGCGCGGGTGGATGCCGAGCGCCGCCAGGCCACCGCCCTTAATCACTCCGCCACCCACCTGATGCACGCCGCCCTGCGCCAGATCCTGGGCGACCATGTCCAGCAGAAGGGCTCCCTGGTGGACCCGGAGCGGCTGCGCTTCGACTTCTCCCACTTCGAGCCCGTCAGCCGCGAGCAGTTGCGGGCCATCGAGCGCCTGGTCAACCGGCAGATCCGCGCCAACCATGCGGTCGAGACTCGCCTCATGGCCCTGGAGGAGGCCAAGGCCAGCGGTGCCATGGCCCTGTTCGGCGAGAAATACGCCGACCGGGTGCGGGTGCTGCGCATGGGTGACTTCTCCACCGAGTTGTGCGGCGGCACCCACGTCCAGGCGGTGGGGGACATCGGCCTGTTCAAGATCTTGAGTGAGGGCGGCGTCGCCGCCGGGGTGCGCCGCATCGAGGCCACCACCGGGGCCAATGCCCTGGCGGCGGTGGAGGCGGACGAGGAGCGCCTGCTGCGCCTGGCCAGCCTGGTCAAGGGCGGCCGCGAGGACCTCGACGATAAGGTCGCCGCCCTGCTGGAGCGCGCCAAGCGCCTGGAGAAGGAACTGGCGGACCTCAAGGCCAAGGCCGCCGGCGCCGCCGGCGCCGACCTGGCCGCCCAGGCCGAGGAGATTGGCCAGGGCATCAAGGTATTGGCGGCGCGCCTGGAGGGCGCCGATCCCAAGGCCCTGCGCGAGGCCCTGGACCGGCTCAAGGACAAGCTGGGCTCCGCCGTCATCCTGCTCGCCGCCGAGCACGAGGGCAAGGTCAGCCTGATCGCCGGGGTAACCAAGAACCTCACCAACCGCTTCCAGGCGGGGGACCTGATCCGCGAGGCCGCGGCCAAGGTCGGCGGCAAGGGGGGGGGTCGGCCGGACATGGCCCAGGCGGGTGGCAATGATCCCGCGGGCCTGCCGGCGGCCCTGGCCCTGGCCAAGGACTGGGCACGGGAGCGGGTGGCGGCCTGATCCGGTCGTAACCTCTCAGCCCCCCTCTCCCCAACCCTCCCCCACCAGGGGGGAGGGAGTAAGAGAGCCACCGGCTTGGCTTGGGCTACCAAAGCCCTCTTGAGGAGCAAGGGGGCGGAACGAATACGCCACACCCCAGAAGAGCAGATACGCCGCGGGTGTGTTGCACGCCAACCGAACGCAGAAAGGCGGCGGTTATATTTCAGTCTTGGCTAATTTTCATCTATCATCCGCCGGTTGTAACGATTCCGGCCAGCAGGATCGCCGCGGCGTTGCCGGTTCTTACCCGGCGCCGCCGGCGACGAGCCATGGCCCGCGGTTTGCCATCCCAGACAGTATTCGTTCAGACCCCTCAGGCCCCAACAGGGCTCAGGTAACGCCAGCCGTTGGTACTCTGACTCCCTCCCCCCGGTTGGGGGCGGGTTGGGGTGAGGAGGTCTGAACGGTTACCCCAGATATTGCAATGACCTAATTGCAATGACCTAAGGAGAGTGCCATGGCGCTCATTGTTCAAAAATACGGCGGCACCTCCGTCGGCAGCGTGGAGCGTATCCAGAACGTTGCCCGGCGGGTGAAACGCTGGCGCGATCAGGGCGATCAGGTGGTGGTGGTCGTCTCGGCCATGTCCGGCGAGACGGACCGTCTCATCGGCCTGGCCAAGGCCATCCAGAATCCGCCCAACCCCCGAGAACTGGATGTCATCATGGCCACCGGCGAACAGGTCACCATCGGCCTGCTGGCCATGGCGCTCGATAGCATGGGCTGTCCCGCCCGCTCCTACACCGGCGGTCAGGTCCAGGTCCTTACCGACAGCGCGCACAACAAGGCGCGCATCCGCGAGATCGAGGGCGCCAACATCAGGGCCGATCTGGATGCCGGCCACGTCGTGGTCGTCGCGGGTTTCCAGGGCGTCGACGAGCACGGCAACATCACCACCCTGGGGCGGGGCGGCTCCGATACCTCCGCCGTGGCCGTGGCCGCCGCGCTAAGCGCCGACGAGTGCCAGATCTACACCGACGTCGATGGCGTCTACACCACGGACCCGCGCGTGGAGCCGCGCGCCCGCAAGCTCGATCGCATCACCTTCGAGGAGATGCTTGAGATGGCCAGTCTGGGCTCCAAGGTCCTGCAGATCCGTTCCGTGGAGTTTGCGGGTAAGTACAAGGTCCCATTGCGCGTGCTCTCCAGCTTGGAAGAGGGTGAGGGCACGCTGATTTCACTCGAGGAGGACGCCGTGGAACAAGCGGTCATTTCCGGTATTGCATTCGCCCGTGACGAGGCCAAGCTGACCATTCTGGGGGTCCCGGACCAGCCGGGCGTGGCCTACAAGATCCTGGGTCCCATCGCGGACGCCAATATCGAAGTGGACATGATCATCCAGAACATCGCCGCCGACGAGGCGACGACGGACTTCACCTTCACCGTCCACCGCAACGACTACCAGCGCGCATTGGCGATCCTCAAGGACACCGCCCAGGCCATGGCCGCCCGCCAGGTGACCGGTGACGACCGTATCGCCAAGATCTCCATCGTCGGGGTTGGCATGCGCTCCCATGCCGGCATCGCCAGCAAGATGTTCGCCGCCCTGGCCAAGGAGGGGATCAACATCCGCATGATCTCCACTTCCGAGATCAAGATCTCCGTGGTCGTTGACGAGAAATACCTGGAACTCGCCGTGCGCGCCCTGCACGCCGCCTTTGATCTGGACAAGGCGGCCTGATTGCCGATGTTCAGCCCCAAATGGCTGCAATTGGCGGGATAATCGCCCCGCTAGGGCTGCCTCCCGCCGAAAAAACCTTTTGAGGGCACCTGGCTATTGCTAAAATTCAATTACCACGGAGTCGTATCCAGGTCTCCGTGGTTATCGCCTCGCGGTTCCAGCGCTTGAGCCGGCCTTGCCGCTCCTCGCCGTTCCTGGTCCGCGTTCTGGGTAATGGACTGTAAGGGAGAGAACGCGAAATGTTGATACTCACGAGAAGGGTCGGCGAGACCCTCATGATCGGTGACGAAGTCACTGTCACCGTACTTGGCGTCAAGGGCAATCAGGTTCGGATCGGCGTCAACGCCCCCCGGGACGTTGCCGTCCACCGCGAGGAGATCTACGAGCGCATCAAGCGCGAGCAGGCCGGCCAGGCCAGTCCGCCCGATAGCGACAGCGAAGACGATCTCGATTAGGGCTGGCACCCCGTGGCGGGCGGGGCTATAATTCACCCTTCTTAAACGCCCGCCAATTTTCTGGAGAGATGGCCGAGAGGCTGAAGGCGCTCCCCTGCTAAGGGAGTATGGGGCTTGAAACTCCATCGAGGGTTCGAATCCCTCTCTCTCCGCCACATACTATAAAAATTTGGTTATTGATCAGCATCTTTGCTGTCAATACACGTAACTCACCCCCCTGCTCGTCCCCCAGCCGCTTCCCGTCGGACCACCTTTCGATCAGTGGAAGCACCCGGCTATTCTTCTGATCTTACCTCCGGTCCAACAAGTCGGGTGGGCAATCCCTTGGTGGGTAATTCCTCAGCCTGACCTAAGTTCGCTGAAATCAGGCGGATGAATCCCCGGATGAACTTTCGGTCCCTCACACCAGGTGGGCATCCTCCCATTCGCCATGCTGGGGGCCTTGGAGCTGCGGCTCCACTTCCTGGCCGGCGAATTTGGCATCCAGGACCTCGAGGAAACGCTTGGCCTGGGGCGAGAGGAACTTGCCACGGCGCAGGACGATGCCGTAGCTGCGTTTGGGGAAATACTGTTCCAGGGAGATGGCCGCCAGATGCTCCTGGCCCGTCAGGCAGACATCGGTGACGATGGAGATGCCGAGCCCCAACTCGACGTATTTCTTGATGACCTCCCACCCGCCGGCCTCCATGGCGACCTTGTACGCCAGGTTGTGCTGGCGGAACACCAGGTCCACGGTCCGCCAGGTGCTGAGGTGGCTGGGGGGGAGGATGAGGCCGTAAGGGGCAATGTCCCGCAGGCTCACGTTGGTCTTGTCCGCCAGGGGATGGTCGAAGGGGGTGATGAGCTTGGGGCGGTAGGTGACGAAGGGGCGGTAGGTGATGTCGTCAGGCACCTCGATCATCGAGCCGACGGCCAGGTCGGCCTCGTCGGCCCGCACCATCGCCAGCCCATCGCGGCCGGTGACATTGTGCAGCTTGATCTCGATCCCGGGATGGCTGGCGGTGAACTGCCGGATCGGTTCCGGCAGGATGTAGAGGATGGTCGATTCCCCGGCGGCCAGGTCCAGGGTGCCCTGATCCACGCGTCCACAGTGACTGAAAAAGGTCTCGTGGAGTTTGTCCATGCCCTCCACCAGGGGCTGGGCCAGTTCGTACAGGACCTCCCCAGCGGGCGTCAATTTGATCTTGGGGCCGCGACGTTCGAACAGGAGGGTATCGAATTCCCGTTCCAGGGCCTGAATTTGCAGGGAAACGGTGGGCTGACTGAGGAAGATCTGATCCGCGGCGGCGCTGACGCTGCCCGAGCGGGCGGCGTGGCAAAAGGCTCGCAATTGCTTGAGCCGGTTCTGTTTGTAATGGAGTTGGGTGGCGGAGGCCATGGGCGGGGCTCGTCTTCGGTGGCGTTTCCCTGGCGCGCCGCAAGGCCAAGGACTAAGTGGGGATACGTCTGATTGGGATACCTGTTGCCGTATCCTCGGCGTGATCGCGCTCCGGCCCAGGCCCTGATGGGTCGGAATGGTCCCTCGGCGTGCGGTTCGGTGGGTTTCAGGGCTGATCCATTTCCGTCAGGATGTTCATCGCGACGAAGCGCTGGGACTCATTGCCATCCGCCAGGACCCGGTAGAGAAGTTGGCGGGCCCCGGCCTCGTTTTCCAGCTCGCGAAGCTCCCTGACCCGTTCCAGCAGGGCATCGATGGGGTCGAGGGTGGCTGGGTGGGCGGACTGATCCTCGTCGGTGGCCTGGTCCGCCAGAGGGTCAAGGGCCGCCTCCGCCGCCTCGATGGCATCGAGTTCGGCCTCCATCTCCTCCGGGGTCAAGGGGACGAAGCGACCGGGATCGAAGGGATCGCCCCCGTCGATGTCCGCGCCTATGACGACCTCGCCCGGGGCGAATCCCGGGGCGGCGGTATGGCCCCCCGCAACGGGTGACGACGGGGCTGAACCCGCCGCCGGAGATGCGGTGGAGGCTGATGCTGGATCCGCACCCTCCGCGCTTCCACCGCGGCTGGCTGCCGCCACGCTGGCCAGGCCAGCGCCCGCCGCGGTCGCCGTGCCTGGATCGGCACCCCCGGCGGTCACGGCTGGTTCAGCAGTGCTCGCGGGGGCGGACTGACCGCCCGGGGGACTCCGACCGGGTCCTGCCCCCGGCCCGGGACCCGCCGGGGGCGGCTCTTCCGTCTCCTCGGCCCCATCCTTGCGGAAGAAACGGGAGAAGAAGATCCCGGCCTCGTAGAGCATCCACATGGGCACGGCCAGCAAGGTCTGGGAGATGACGTCCGGCGGGGTCAGGAGCATGCCGACAA
>JAGVUH010000181.1 GCA_019136395.1 Gammaproteobacteria bacterium | reverse complement strand
GGCCAGAAGGTCACCCCCCTGGACCGGGTGGGGCTCTATGTCCCCGGCGGCAAGGCGGCCTATCCCTCCTCGGTGCTGATGAACGCCATCCCCGCCAAGGTGGCCGGGGTGGCGGAGCTGATCATGGTGGTGCCCACCCCCGCCGGGGAACTGAACGAGCTGGTGCTGGCCGCGGCCCACGCCGCCGGCGTCGACCGGGTCTTCGCCGTCGGCGGTGCCCAGGCGGTGGCCGCCCTGGCCTATGGCACCGCCACGGTGCCGGCGGTGGACAAGATCGTTGGCCCGGGCAACATCTATGTCGCCACCGCCAAGCGCGCCGTCTTTGGCCAGGTGGGCATCGACATGGTCGCCGGCCCCTCGGAGATCCTCATCCTCTGCGATGGCGGCACGGCCCCGGAGTGGATCGCCATGGACCTCTTTTCCCAGGCCGAACACGACGAGGATGCCCAGGCCATCCTGGTCGCCTGGGACCCGGCCTATCTCGACCAGGTGGCCGCCGCCATCGACCGCCTGTTGCCGACCATGGAGCGCCAGGAGATCATCGCCGCCGCCCTGCGCGCCCGCGGCGCCCTGATCCTGGCCCGCGATCAGGAGGAGGCCGCGGCCCTGGCCAACCAGATCGCGCCGGAACACCTGGAGCTGTCCGTGGCCGATCCCGAGACCCTGGCCGGACGCATCCGCCATGCGGGGGCCATCTTCATGGGTCGTCACACCGCCGAGGCCCTGGGGGACTACTGCGCCGGTCCCAACCACGTCCTGCCCACCTCGCGCACCGCCCGCTTCTCCTCCCCCCTTGGGGTTTACGACTTCCAGAAGCGCTCCAGCCTGATCATGGCCTCCGCCACCGGGGCCGCCACCCTGTCACACACGGTCTCGGTCCTGGCGCGGGGCGAGGGGCTCACCGCCCATGCCCGCTCCGCCGAATACCGTGGCCAGGGGCCTCGGGGCTGAGGGCGGGGACCGAGCCATGCAACACCTCGTCGACCGCCTGGTCCGCCCCGAGATCCTGGCCCTGACCGCCTACCAGGTCCCCGATGCCACGGGCCTGATCAAGCTGGACGCCATGGAGAACCCCTATGGCCTGCCCGAGGGCCTGCGCCAGGAGTGGCTGGAGGTCCCTGCGCCAGGCACTGGACATCCCGGCGGACATGGCCCTGCTGCTCGGCAACGGCTCCGACGAGATCATCCAGATGCTGTGCCTGACCCTGGCGCGGCCGGGGGGCAAGGTGCTGTCGGTGGACCCGGGCTTCGTCATGTTCCGCATGATCGCCCGCTTCGCCGGCATGGACTACGTGGGCGTGCCCCTGAGCGCCGACGATTTCGCCCTGGACAAGGCAGCGGTGATGGCGGCCCTGGAGCGGGAACGTCCGGTCCTGACCTTCCTCGCCTACCCGAACAACCCTACCGGCAACCTCTTCGACGCCGCGGCCCTGGCGGAGATCATCGCCGCCGCCCCCGGCCTGGTGGTGGTGGACGAGGCCTACGCCCCCTTCACCGACGCCAGCTTCCTGCGGCGCCTGGGGGACTGGCCCAACCTGCTGGTCATGCGCACCGTCTCCAAGATGGGCCTGGCCGGCCTGCGGCTGGGCCTGCTGGCCGGCCCCCACGCCTGGCTCGACCAGATCGACAAGACCCGCCTGCCCTACAACATCAACGTCCTCACCCAGGTCAGCGCCGCCTTCGTCCTCGGTCACAAGGGGCGCTTCGACGAACAGACCCGGCTGATCCGCCAGGAGCGCGAGCGCCTCTTCGCCGCCCTGGCGGCCCTGCCCGGCGTCCATCCCTGGCCCAGCCAGGCCAACTTCATCCTGGCCCGCTTCGCCCCCGGCCGCGCCGATGAAATCTTCCAGGCCCTCAAGGCCCGCGGCATCCTGGTCAAGAACCTCAACGGCGCCCACCCCATGCTCGCCGACTGCCTGCGCGTCACCATTGGCACCCCGGAGGAGAACGACGCCTTTTTGGCCGCCCTCATCGCGTCTCTGTAACTACTACCCAGAGCTTTTGGTCCGGCAAGGGAGGGTCGGGTAGCGCCTGGTGGGGGGGCGACTCCAGAGCCGTACTCATCAAACCCTTGTGCGATGTATTAACGGTAGCCCTTGGTGAGAAGCCAGCCGACTCATGAAAAAAAGCCCCGGCCCGTCTGACGACGGTGCCGGGGCTTTGATGCGGCCAGTTTATGTAATGGCTCTGGCCGGTTTTGGAATTATGGTGTCGGCTAGCGGACCGGGACCTGCTCTCTAGCCGGCGCCTGGTCTGGCCAGGCGCTCATTCTCGATTAGGGGCTCAGGAGCGTTCGTTCAGCCACTTGCCGATGGCGGGAGTGACTTCCTTCTGCGCCTTGCCGCTGACGTAGATGCCGATGTGGCCGCCGGGGAAGGCCAGTTCGGTGTAGTCCTTGCTGCCGGTGCGACCGGCCAGGGCGCGGGAGGCGTCCGGCGGCACCAGGTGATCCTGGAGGGCGTAGATGTTCAGCAGCGGGCAGCCGATATTGGTCAGGGATACCTCCTGATCGCCGATCACCAGGCCGCCGTTGATGAGGGCGTTCTTCTGGTAGAAGTCCTTGATGAACTGGCGGAAGGTCTCGCCGGCCTGATCGGGGCTGTCGAAGATCCACTTTTCCATGCGCAGGAAGTTTTTGATTTTGTCCGGGTCGTCCAGGACGTCGACCATGTTGACGTACTTCTGGCCGGTGAGGCTGAAGGGCTTCAGGGAGAGGAAGGTCCAGTTCAGGATTTCACCGGGAATGTTGCCCATGGTGTCGACCGCCAGGTCGACGTCCATGTGCTGGACCCAGGCCGAGAGCAGGTTGTCCGGGGTCTGGAAGTCCACGGGGGTGACCATGGTCACCAGGTTCTTGACCTTCTCCGGGTGCATGGCGGTGTAGCAGAGGCTGAAGGCGCCACCCTGGCAGATGCCCAGGATGTTGATGGCGTCGAGGCCGTGACTCTCGCGGATGAAGTCGATGCAGTTGTCGAGATAACCGTTGAGGTAGTCATCGATGGTCAGGGCCCGGTCGGCGTGATCCGGGTAGCCCCAGTCGATGAGATAGACGTCCTGACCGGTGGCCAGCAACCCTTTGATGGTCGAACGATCCTCCTGGATGTCGGTCATGTAGGGCCGGTTGACCAGGGCGTAGACGACCAGCAGGGGTACCGGATTGCGCTTGACGCCTTCCGGGGCCTGGTAGCGATAGAGGGTCAGCTTGTCTTCTCGGTAGACGACCTCGCGGGGGGTGACCCCGGTGTCGATCTTCTCGGCGTTGAGCAGGTTCTCCATGCCCTGGCCCAGCTTGCGGCTGAAGTCGAGCATCTCTTCGGAGAGCTTGTCGGGGCGGATGTCGATGGGCAGCATCATGATGGGTTCTCCTCCGGGGCTCACTGGTCAGCCGAGGTGGGCGTGACGGGCTTTTTGCGGACGACGGTGCGCTTCACGGGGGCCGGGGCGCTCTGCGCCAGGGCCGGGCGGAGTCCCGGGCTGGTGGCGGGTTCCTGTCCGCCCAGGGCCGCGACTTGCAGTTGCAGGCCATGCAACTCCTTGCGCAGGGCCTTGTTCTCCCGGCGGACCTGCTGGACGCGGTCCTGAAGGGTCCGCAACTCGTTGCGCGTCGGCATGTTCATGGCGCCCAGGCTTTCGTCGACCATGATGGACATGCGCTGCTTGAGGGCCATCTGGGCATTGACCAGGTGGCCGTGGATCCGGGCATACTCGGTGCTCTGGACTTCCTCGGCGTAGACCTCCTCACAGCAGCCCACCCAGGTATCGTACAGGCCGCGGGCGGAATCGATGACCTTGTCGGAGGCCTGCATCCGCTCCAGGGTGGCGCGCATGCGCTGGATGGATTTCATGCCCATGCCGGAGAAGAAGGACATGTACTCCTGCAGGGCCTTCTGGTAGTCCAGGCTGCGGCGGATCAGGTCCTGATACTGGGACTGCTCCTCCCGGGTGTAGCCCAGACCGGGGGCGGAAAGGACCTTGTCCACCGTGCTGGCGGGGGCGTGGGGCATGTTCCGCAGCAGGTCGCCCGGGATGGGGCTGAGGGAGGACATCATGCGCTGCCAGTTGTCGTAGGGCAGTTCCCAGAAGGCCATCATCTTGTGCAGGGCCTGATCGCCCTGCTCCTGGCCACCCATGAAGGACTGCTGCATGTCGTTCAGGGTCTTGGTCAGGGAGGACCAGCCATCGGTGGCAGAACCGCCAAACTGGGGCAGGTTGTGGGTGAAGGTGTCGGCCATGCGGAAAAACATCTTGCCCTGCTCCATCATCCGCTCCATGAAGGTGCGGGACAGGTCGGGGGTGGCGGGGGCGAAGGCCTTCCACCACTGGTCCATGGCGGTTTCCCACGGGTTGGTCGCGGGGGCCTGGGCGCCCAGGGCCTTGCGGCTCAGGTCGGTCCACTGCTCCCAGTATTTTTGCTGAAGGCTCAGCCAGTCTTCGGTCATGGGTGCTCTCCTCGTTGGGGTATGACAAAACAAGCTATCACGGAAAATTGTGCAGTGCAACAAAAGCCGCTTTGACATATAGTAGCCAGGTCAGCTTCAGGGCTGTCTTCTGTAGCTATGTATTTTGAGAGGAACTTCTCCAATGAGTGAAAGAATCGTGATCGTTGACGCCGGCCGCACCGCCGTGGGCACTTTCGGCGGCAGTCTGTCCTCGATGCCGGCCCCCGAAATGGGCGCGACGGTCATCAAAGCCCTCCTGGAGCGTACCGGCATCAAGCCCGAGCAGGTCGACGAGGTCATTCTGGGCCAGGTCCTCACCGCCGGTTCCGGCCAGAATCCGGCCCGCCAGACCACCCTCAAGGCCGGCCTGCCCGTCGCGGTGCCCGCCCTGACCATCAACAAGGTCTGCGGCAGCGGCCTCAAGGCCGTCCATCTGGCCATGCAGGCGGTGGCCTGTGGCGACGCCGAGATCGTGATCGCCGGCGGCCAGGAGAGCATGACCCGTTCCGGCCACGTCCTCCCCGGTTCCCGGGACGGTGTGCGCATGGGCGACTGGAAGATGCAGGACACCATGATCGTCGATGGCCTGCAGTGCGCCTTCAACGGCTACCACATGGGCGTCACCGCCGAGAACATCGCCAGGAAGTACGGCTTCAGCCGTCAGGCCCAGGATGAATTCGCCGCGGCCTCCCAGCAGAAGGCCGAGGCCGCCCAGAAGGCCGGCCGCTTCGACGCGGAAATCGTCCCGGTCAGCATCCCCCAGCGCAAGGGCGACCCCCTGGTCTTCGCCAGCGACGAGTTCCCCCGCCATGGCACCACCGCCGACACCCTGGCCAAGCTGCGCCCGGCCTTCGACAAGGAGGGTACCGTCACCGCCGGCAATGCCTCCGGTATCAACGACGGCGCCGCCATCGTCATCGTCACCACCGAGTCCAAGGCCAAGGAATTGGGTCTGGAGCCCCTGGCGACCATCGTCGCCTTCTCCAGCGCCGGCGTCGATCCCGCCATCATGGGCACGGGCCCCATCCCCGCCACCACCAAGTGCCTGGAGAAGGCCGGCTGGAGCGTGGCGGACCTGGACCTGGTGGAGGCCAACGAGGCCTTCGCCGCTCAGGCCATGTCGGTCAATCACGACCTGGGCTGGGACCTGAGCAAGGTCAACGTCAACGGTGGGGCCATCGCCATCGGCCACCCCATCGGCGCCTCCGGGGCCCGCGTCCTGGTCTCCCTCCTGTACGAGATGAAGCGTCGCGGCGCCAAAAAGGGCCTGGCGACCCTCTGTATCGGCGGTGGTCAGGGTGTCGCCCTGGCGGTGGAACGTCCCTGACCACTTCCCCGTCCGGCCCCGGGATCCGCCTGGCCCTGACTGGCTGCGGGTTGCGCCCGCCAGCGGTCAGCCACGGGCGTGCCCGGGGCGGGCGGGTGCCCGTCGTCCGATCCTCCCGGTAACCCCGGAGGCTCCGATTGATCTCCAGGGACGGAGACCGCCTCGGGATGGGCGAACGTGCAATCCCTGGCCTTGCCGGCCCCTGGGGCGGGCGAGGTCCGGGCTGGCCCTCACTCACTACCGCGGCCACCGCGGAGGCGCTACAGACTCATGTCCAGCGAACGTATCATCAAGAAATACCCCAATCGCCGTCTCTATGACACCGAGGTGAGCCGTTACGTCACCCTCGACGATGTCCGCGCATTGGTCATGGATGGCGTTGAATTTCGGGTGCTGGACACGAACAACGAGGACATCACCCGGGCCATCCTCCTGCAGATCATGCTCGAGGAGGAGAGCGGCGGCGAACCCCTCTTCAGCGCGCAGATGCTCGCCCAGATCATCCGCTTTTATCGTGGAACCCTCCAGGGTGTGTTCTCCCGGTACATGGAGCGCTCCCTCGACCTCTTCGTCAAGCAGCAACATCAGTTGCGTGAGACCTGGGGCGAGACCCCCCTGGATGCCATGGCCCGCCTGGCCCAGCGCAACGTCGACATCTGGTCCGACCTGCAGAACGAGTTCCTGCGCGCGGCCGGCTACAAGAAGCGTTCCGAGGCCGACGGCAAGCCCTGACCGGGTCTTGTCTCCCGTCACTCCCTCTTCCTTTTATCCCCGCCTTTGCCCGCGTGGGCTGGTCCCGTCCGGTCTGAACGTGGCCGGCTGATCACTGCAACGGGCCAGTCCGCGCCGCAATGCCGCAACGGATCGCCCTCGGCGTGACCGCCGAGTTATTTTTCATTCCATTCAGTGACTTTGGTGGGATGGACAGTGGAGCTATCCCCCGATCGCGGGTCTTGAGCCCTTTGTCATCCGCCGAAAAAAGGTGTTGACAGGCGGGGGCGGGGCGGATATTGTGCGCTGCAACAATTGCTGCGCCGCACAAAAGGCGAACCACCAAACCCCATCGGGAGAAAAACCATGACCGTTAAAGACAGCCTGACCGCCATGAACGAAATGACCTCCAAGGGCGCCGATCGCCTGAGTAGCCTGGGCGACCTCAACCTCAAGATCTGGGAGAAGCTCGCCGCCCGCCAGCTCGAGGCCCTGAACCTGATGATGGAGCAGAGCGTCCGCCAGATGAAGATTGCCAGCTGTTAGCGGCGGTGTAAACCTGCGCATAAATGGTGACAAAAATCGGGCTGCCGGGGGGTGTAAGTTAGCCCTAGAGCGGGTGGGGCAACCGGAGGTTCAGCGCGGCTCAGAACGGCAACTCGTCGTCGCTGTCGAACCGATCCGGCGGTGCATTCACCGCCCGGTCGATACGGTACTGGTGCTGGATGGGTACTTGATAGCGTTGCCAGATCTGCTCGCGGAGCGCATCGAGGAACTCAAAGACAGCGAAGACCTGCTCGTCAGACCAATGATCGGGAAGGGGGGGCAGGGGGAGCATAGGGACCTCAAGCGGTGCGGTGGTTAGTCATTGTGCGGGGGGCTGGGTGGCAGCACCGTGGCGTGCCGTCCGTGCCGTGTGCCGTCGTTCGCTGCGCTCCGTGGCCTCCTTGAGGCGATAGGACGCCCCCTCGATGGCGATGATCTCGGCGTTGTGCACCAGACGATCGACCAGCGAGACGACACAGGCGGCGTTGGGGAAGACCTCGCCCCACTCGGCGAAGGGCCGATTGGTGGTGATCAGGGTGGATTTTTCCTGGTAGCGGCGGGAGACGACCTCGAAGAGCAGATCGGCGTGGCGGTTGGAGTAGGACAGGTAGCCGATCTCGTCAAT
This sequence comes from Gammaproteobacteria bacterium, assembly GCA_019136395.1. The sequence goes on along the minus strand of JAGVUH010000181.1, from coordinate 2,036 downwards.
CAGGAGCAGACGTGGGCGTGCATAGCGCGTGAGGCGCTGGCGCAGGGCGTGGTCCCCCTCGGCGCCGGCGAGTTCATTGAGCATCTGCCCGGCGCTGGTGCCGAGCACGGTGTGGCCGGCGAGCACCGCCTGGTAAGCGATGTTGCGGGCGAGGGTGGTTTTGCCCACGCCGTTGGGGCCGACCAGGATGACGTTGGCGGCCTCGGCGAGGAAACCCAGGCCCATCAGCTCCTCGATGGCCTCGCGGTCACAACGGGTGGGCCAGGACCAATCGAAATCGACCAGGGCGCGAAAGCGGCCGAGGTGGGCATTGCCCAGCCGGCGCTCGAGCGAGTGGCGGGCGCGTTCCTCTTCCTCCCAGCCGATCAGGGGCGCGAGCCACGGCGTGGTAGCGACTTCGGACCAATGGGCCAGCAGCCCATAAAGCTTCAAGGCCTTGGCGCGGGTCATCAGGGGCTCCTCAGCGGTGGGGCGTGTCATCGTCGTGCTCCCGGGGGGCATGCAGTTGGTCGTAGTCATCGAGGGGGTGCGGAGTGACCACCAGGTCGCGCACGCGGCGATCCGCCGGCAAGGCGATCGGCACGGGCGGGGGCTGGTCGCGTTGCGCGCGGCGGCGCTCCAGGGCCAGGCGTACGGCGTGCGGATGGGGCACGCCCCGGCCCAGGGCCTCGGTGATCGCCGCCTCCAGCTCGGCGGCGCCGTAGCGCTCGAGCAGGCGCAGCAGCGCCGCGGTGAGGGTCCCGAGGTTCTCCCCCCGTTCGGCCGCCTGGCTGAGCAGGGCCCGGCTGTGGGGGGCGGCCCGGACGAGGCGATCGGTACCCCGGTGTTGGTGGGCCTGGTGCTTACGCGCCACCAGCGCGGCAATATGCGCCGGATCTTCCACTTGCACGCCCTGGTCGAAGCTGCGCGGATGGGTAGCGAGCAGGGTGGCGCCATCCACCACCCGCACCTCGCTGAGGCTCGCCACCACCGTGAGGGTACGGCGCACCTGGTGGGGTGGGATGCTGTAGTCGTTGCCATCAAAGCGGACGTAGGGGGTCTTGCCGGCGCTGACGGCGACGCGCTCCTCGGTCGGAAACAGCGTCTCGGGCAAGGCGAGCAGCCGCGGCTGTTCCTGGGCGAAGGCCGCGCGCACGCTGAGGGTGCGGTCCTCCGGGCAGGGGCGATCGGCGGCCGGGCCCTGACACCAGGCGGTGGCCTGGGCGTTGAGATCGTCCAGGTCGCGGAACTCACGGGCGGCGAAGAAACTGTCGCGAACGTAGCGGATCGCGCGCTCGACCCGCCCCTTCTCATTGCCCCGCGCCACCGCGACCGGGCGTGGCTCGTAGCGATAATGGGCGGCCAAGGCCAACAGGGTGGGATGGAAGCGGATGGCATCGCCCTGACGTTCGAGGACGGCGCTTTTCAAGTTGTCGTAGAGCACGACCCGGGGCAGCCCCCCCCAGGCCGCAAAGGCCGCCACATGGCCGCGCAGGAAATTGGCCATCTGCGCATCGAGGTAGAAGCGCAGGAACACCTGCCGCGAGAAGCTCAGGACCATGACGAAGGCCATCAGTTTGCGCTTGGCCTGGCCGATGGTGAACGTTCCAAAGTGAGCCCAGTCCATTTGTCCTTGCTCACCGGGCAGCGTTTTCAAGCGCAGATAGGCCTCGGGCTGCGGACGCGGACGGTAATGGGCGATCAGGTGGCGAAAGTGATCCTCCCCGCCCGCGTAGCCGCGCTCGCGCACCATGGCATACAGACGGCTGGCGGTGAGTGTCGGGTATTGCGCCAGGGTCTTGAGGACGAAGGGCAGGTAGGGATCGAGCCGCGACGGGCGATGGGGCCGCGCGGCCTTGGGCAGGCCGGCCTGCGCGAGCACCCGGTCGACCGTGGCATGATGCACGCCGAGCTGGCGGGCAATGGTGCCGACCCGCCACTTCTCCACATGGAAATAACGCAGGATCTGCGCTTCGAGCGCCGCAGGAATCGTCACCGTCGTGTCCTCCGCGCAGTTGGACCGCCCCCCGCTTAAGGGCTCAAGGCGCCTGGGCGCC
>JAGVUH010000143.1 GCA_019136395.1 Gammaproteobacteria bacterium | reverse complement strand
TTATTGCTCCTTCTGCGGCAAAAGCCAGCAGGAGGTGCGTAAGTTGATCGCCGGTCCTTCGGTCTTCATTTGTGACGAATGCGTCGAACTCTGTAATGACATCATCCGCGAGGAAGTAGAGGAGACCGCGACCGAGACCACCAGCAAGCTTCCCAAGCCGCGGGAAATCAACCTCAGCCTGGACCAGTACGTCATCGGCCAGGAGCAGGCGAAAAAGGTCCTCTCCGTCGCCGTCTACAATCATTACAAGCGCATGGAACTGGCCAGCGCCAAGGAGGAGGTGGAGATCTCCAAGAGCAATATCCTGCTCATCGGTCCCACCGGCTCGGGCAAGACCCTGTTGGCCGAAACCCTGGCGCGGTTGCTCAACGTTCCCTTCACCATCGCCGACGCCACTACCCTGACCGAGGCGGGTTATGTCGGCGAGGACGTGGAGAACATCATCCAGAAACTGCTGCTCAAGTGCGACTATGACGTCGAGAAGGCGCAGACCGGCATCGTCTACATCGATGAGATCGACAAGATCTCCCGTAAATCCGACAACCCCTCCATTACTCGGGACGTGTCCGGCGAAGGGGTGCAGCAGGCACTGCTGAAACTCATCGAGGGTACCGTGGCTTCGGTGCCGCCCCAGGGGGGGCGCAAGCATCCCCAACAGGAGTATCTGCAGGTCGATACCTCCAATATCCTGTTTATCGTTGGCGGGGCCTTTGCTGGCCTGGAAAAGGTGATTCAGAACCGTTCCCGCAAGAGTGGCATCGGCTTCAGCGCTGATGTCCAGAGCAAGGACGACAGCAAGCGCTTGGGGGAGGTCTTCCGCGAGGTGGAGCCGGAGGACCTGATCCGTTACGGGCTGATCCCCGAGTTCGTCGGCCGTCTCCCGGTTGTGGCGACCCTGGAGGAACTGGACGAAAATGCCCTGATGCGCATCCTGACCGAGCCCAGGAACGCCCTGGTCAAGCAGTATGGTCGCCTCTTTGAGATGGAAGGCTGCGACCTGGACATCCGGCCGGATGCCTTGCGCGCGGTGGCCCGAAAGGCCATGGAACGTAAGACCGGGGCCCGGGGTCTGCGCACCGTCCTGGAACAGACCCTGCTGGACATCATGTATGACCTGCCTTCGATGGCCAATGTCAGCAAGGTCGTGGTGGACGAGTCGGTCATCCGCGGCGAGAATCGCCCCTTCGTGATTTACGATGGGGTCGAGCTACCCAAGGCCGCCTCCGAATGATTCTGGCCTCCAGGCCTGAGGGTAACCGTTCAGACCCCCTCTCCCCAATCCTCCCCCACCAGGGTGGGAGGGAGTAAGATAATCAGTAACTTTTGTTGTTTTGTCAGCCTGGGCAGTTAGGGGTGTTAATGCCTATGCCTGAGTTGACAGCCTGACGCCTGGCTCCCAGCGGTGATGGGGACCACTGCCGGCCCAGGACGGTCCCCCATCAACGACGAGGTGTCAGGTCTCCAGCCCCTGTCGCCAAGAAATCCCCCGTCCACCTAACTTGATCCGGCCGCGCGGGGTGAAAAAGGGCCCCAGGGCCAGGCTGATTGCTTGAAGCCTTCGCCTCCGACCCTGATATCCTCTTCCTAATTATCAAGCCAGATATGCCGCCTGTCTCCGCGGTCCTGTCTGGAACCCATGCCTTGCCCCTCACCCTCCAGCCCGGGGCCTTCACTCCTTCACTAACAGAGAGCCTCACCTCGCCCATGGCCTTGAAAGACACCTCGAAGAATGCGCTGACGGACCATCCCCTGGAAGTGCCGGTCTTGCCCCTGAGGGACGTCGTCGTCTATCCGCACATGGTCATTCCGCTCTTCGTTGGCCGGGACAAGTCCATCCGGGCCCTGGATAGCGCCATGACCAGCGACAAGCAGATCCTGCTCATCGCGCAGAAGAGCGCTGAAACCGATGAGCCCGGGGCCGCCGATCTGCACGAGGTCGGGACCCTGGCCAATGTGCTGCAATTGCTGAAGCTGCCGGACGGCACCGTTAAGGTCCTGGTGGAGGGGATGCGTCGGGCGCGCATCGAGCGCTACACCCAGACCCTGGATGTCTTCGTCGCGACGGTGTCGCCCCTGAGCGAAAGCCTGGCCTTGGACGAGCGGGAGACGGATGTCCTGATGCGTTCGGCGCTCGGGCTCTTCGATCAGTATGTCAAGCTCAACAAAAAGGTCCCGCCGGAGGTGTTGACCTCCCTGGCGGGGATCGATGACGCCGCGCGGCTGGCGGATACCATGGCCGCCCACATGGCCCTGCGCCTCGACGAGAAGCAGCGGGTCCTGGAGATCACCGATGTCCAGGCGCGCCTGGAGCACCTGATGGGGCTGATGGAGGGTGAGAACGACATCCTCCAGACGGAGAAGCGGATCCGCGGCCGCGTCAAGAAGCAGATGGAGAAGAATCAGCGCGAGTATTACCTCAACGAGCAGATGAAGGCCATCCAGAAGGAACTGGGGGACCTGGAGGAGGCGCCACCAAGCGAGGCCGATGAACTGGCCAAGCGCATCGAGGATGCCGGCATGCCCAAGGAGGTCAAGGACAAGGCCCTGGGGGAGCTGAGAAAATTCAAACTGATGTCGCCCATGTCCTCTGAGGCGACGGTGGTGCGCAACTACATCGACACCCTGTGCAATGTCCCCTGGAAGAAGCGCACCCGCATCCGCAATGACCTCGCCGCCGCCGAGGAGGTGCTGGAGAAAGATCACTATGGCCTGGAGAAGGTCAAGGAGCGCATCCTCGAATACCTGGCGGTGCAGCAGCGGGTGCGCAAGTTCAAGGGTCCCATCCTCTGCCTGGTAGGCCCGCCCGGCGTCGGCAAGACCTCCCTCGGTCAGTCCATCGCCCGCGCCACCAACCGCAAGTTCGTGCGCATGTCCCTGGGTGGGGTGCGGGACGAGGCGGAGATCCGCGGCCACCGGCGCACTTACATCGGCGCCCTGCCGGGGAAGATCATTCACAACCTGTCAAAGGTCGGCTCCCGCAACGCCTTCTTCCTGCTCGACGAAATCGACAAGATGAGCATGGACTTCCGCGGCGACCCGGCCTCGGCCCTGCTGGAGGTCCTGGACCCGGAGCAGAACCATACCTTCGTCGACCACTACCTGGAGGTGGACTTCGACCTCTCCGAGGTCATGTTCGTCGCCACCGCCAACACCCTCAATATCCCGCCCGCCCTGCTGGACCGCATGGAGGTCATCCGCCTTTCCGGCTATACCGAGGACGAGAAGGTCAACATCGCCGAGCGTTATCTTATCCCCAAGCAGATGAAGAACAACGGCCTGGAGGCGGACGAACTCGTCATCCGCGACACCGCCCTGCGTGACATCATCCGCTTTTATACCCGGGAGGCCGGGGTGCGCAACCTGGAGCGGGAGATCTCCAAGATCTGCCGCAAGGTAGTCAAGGAGATCCTGCTCAAGCCCAAGGCTGGCAAGGTGACCATCAATCCCAAGATGCTAGAGAAATTCCTCGGCGTACCGCGCTTTCGCTATGGTCGCGCCGAGGAAAAGGACCAGGTGGGTCAGGTTACCGGCCTGGCCTGGACCGAGGTCGGTGGCGAACTGCTACGCATCGAGTCGGCCCTGGTCCCGGGCAAGGGCAAGTTCACCTACACGGGGCAATTGGGCGACGTCATGCAGGAATCCATCCAGGCGGCCATGACGGTGGTCCGCAGTCGCGCCGAGTCCCTGGGTATCGACCCCGAGTTCCACCAGAAGACCGATGTCCACGTCCACGTCCCCGAGGGCGCCACACCCAAGGATGGACCCAGCGCCGGCATCGCCATGTGCACGGCCCTGGTCTCGGCCCTCACCCAGGTGCCGGTGCGCTCCTCGGTGGCCATGACCGGCGAGATCACCCTGCGTGGCGAGGTCCTGCCCATCGGTGGGCTCAAGGAGAAACTGCTGGCCGCCCATCGGGGCGGTATCGAGACGGTCATCATCCCCCGCGAGAACGAGCGTGACCTGATCGAGATCCCCAAGAACATCAAGCAGCATCTCGACATCCGTCCGGTGCGCTGGATTGACGAGGTGCTGGACATCGCCCTCACCCAGCACCCCGAGCCCCGGCAAGTCCTGGCGGAGGCCGAGGTCACCGTCACGGAACCTGGTGAGACGCCCGTGGAACGACCCGGAGCCGTCATGCGCCACTGACCCAGCCATTCGCCTTCAGTGCGCGAGGAAAACTGCGCCAGCACTGAAAGTGATTGCCCGGAAGTTTGGAATCCTTTAATGTCGCCACCCCATGGGGGTGGTGCAACAAGCAGGGACTGGGCGGAAAGCCCACAGTTTCGACTAGGTTGTTTTCTGGTCATGACAACATTCAACGGGGGGGGAGCCCGAATCTGCGCTTCGTCCCTGAACCCATCTTGAGGGGGAGAATCATGAATAAATCGGATCTGATCGAGGCCATGGCGGATGCTGGCGACATCTCTAAGGCTGCCGCCGGGCGTGCTCTGGATGGCCTCATCGACGCCATCGCCGTCAGCCTGAAGAAGGGAGAGAGCGTGGCTATCCTGGGCTTCGGCACCTTCTCAGTGAAAGAGTGCGCCGCGCGGATGGGGCGTAACCCCCAGACCGGTCAGAGCATCAGCATCGCCGCGAGCAAAACGCCCGCATTCAAGGCTGGTAAAGGCCTCAAGGACGCGGTACAATAGTTTGGTCAGTCGGGAGCGCCCCGATCAAGGGGTGCTTAGCTCAGTTGGGAGAGCATCGCCCTTACAAGGCGAGGGTCGCAGGTTCGAACCCTGCAGCACCCACCAAGGTTTTCAGGAGTGGTAGTTCAGTTGGTCAGAATACCGGCCTGTCACGCCGGGGGTCGCGGGTTCGAGCCCCGTCCACTCCGCCACTAAGCAGATACGGGGTATCCTCCAGGGGATACCCCGTTTTCATTTGTAGTCCAGGCAATTATCGGCTCTGGACACCCTTCTGCATCAACGCTTAGCTCGACCTTAGCCACCATGTTGCAAGAGATCAGAGAACGCGCCCAGGGTTGGATCGCTTGGGCGATCGTCATCCTCATCACCATTCCCTTTGCTCTCTGGGGCATCCAATCCTATCTGGGCGTCGGCTCGGAACCCATCGTGGCCACGGTCAATGGCACGGAGATCAAGACCCGGGACCTGGACATGCGCGTCGAGGAGACCCGGATGCGTATGCGGGAGCGTCTGGGCGCGGCCTATCGCCCCGAACTCTTCGAGGGGGCGGCCCTGCGTGATCAGGTCCTGGAGGGCATGATTCAGGAGCAACTCCTGTTACAGTCGTCCCATGACATTGGATTGCGGGCCTCGAGTCTGGAACTTCAGGGCGCCATCCTGGCCAACCCCGCCTTCCAGCGCGATGGCCGGTTCGACAAGGAGTCGTACGATCGCATGCTGCAAATGCAGGGCATCAGCCCCCTGCAATATGAGGACAGCCTGCGACAGCGCATCGTCGGCACCCAGATCCAGCGTGCCCTGGCCGCCAGCGAACTGGTTACAGAGCAGGAATTGGCCGAGTCCGTGCGCCTCGACCGCCAACAGCGTCGGCTGTCATACCTCCGTCTGCCCAAGGCTGAATTCCGCGACGAGACGCCCCTCCCCGAGGAGGAGATTCAGGCCTGGTATGAGTCCCATGCCGATCGCTATCGCACCCCCGAACGGGTCAAGTTGACCTACCTGGTACTGGATGCCGCCAAGCTGGATGCGGGTCAGCCGGTGGCTGAGGAGGCCTTGCGTGAGCGCTATGCCGAGCAGTTGGAGACCTTCCGTACCCCTGAACAGCGCCGGGCTCGCCATATCCTGGTGACCCTGGAGCCGGGCGCGGATGACGCCGCCGAGGCTGAGGCCAAGGCCCGGGCCGAAGCCATTCGTGCCCGACTCATGGCAGGGGAGGCGTTCGCCAGCGTCGCCCAGGAGGTCTCCCAGGACCCGGGTTCGGCGGCCCAGGGCGGTGATCTCGGCCTGTTCGGCAAGGGGGTCATGGATCCGGCCTTTGAGGGGGCGGCCTTCGCCCTGAACGTGGGCCAGGTGAGCGAGCCGGTGCGTAGCCCCTTTGGCTATCACATCATCGAGGTGACAGAGGTCCAGCCCGAGAGTCTCAAACCCTTTGAAGAGGTTCGTGATCAGCTCGCCACCGAGGTGAGCCAGGGCAGCTCTGAGTCGGCCTTTTACGATATGGCCGAACGGCTCGCCAATCTGGTCTATGAGCATCCTGACAGCCTCGAGCCTGCCGCCACAGCCCTGGGGTTGCCGCTGCAGACCAGTGACTGGCTCGGTCGCGAAGGGGGCGCGGACCTCCTCGCCAACCCCAAGGTGGTGGCGGCGGCCTTCAGCGACGAGGTGCTGCGGGAGGGAACCAACAGCGATCTGATCGAGCCGGAACCCGAAGTCCTGCAGGCGATCGTCCTGCGCGTGACCGAGCATGAAGAGGCCGCTCCCAAGCCCCTGGCCGAGGTGCGTGAGGAGATCATCACGACCCTCCGTGACCGCAAGGCGGCTGACGCGGCACAGGCGGCGGCCAAGGCCATGGTCGAGCGCCTCCAAGCCGGTGAGTCGTTCGCCAGCCTGGCCGGCAACCAATCGGTGACCGAGACGGGATTAGTGGCGCGCGATACGGCCGAGGTGCCCGCCGAGATCCTCGACCTGGCCTTCACCCTGCCACGGACCGCCGCCGGGGTCCCCAGCTACGGGTTCAAGGCCGCCAGCGGGGGGGATGCCGTGGTCGTGGCGGTGATCGAGGTGGTGGATGGCGATCCCGCGAGCCTGGATGAGACGGCGCGGCAGGGTGTCAACCGTGAACTTGCCCAAGTCCTGGGCTCCAGTTATTTTGATACCTTGCTGAAGGATATGGCGTTCCGGGCCAAGATCGAACGCGAACCCGTGAGTGAGGAACAGGTCAGGTAGCGCCGAAACGGTTCTACTTGTCCGGTACAGGGGGTGTTTGGCGGAAATGTGAGGTGGAGACCTTACCAGGGAAACGTTCAATATCTACCGGCACCCTTGAGCATAAAAGTAACTGAAAAGCATCCATTTCTCAGGGGGGTTGCGCGCCTCCTCATGCCAGTGAGCCCCACTCCCCGGGTGGGAGAGGGATTGGGAAGAGGGGGCGAGACTGGCCGCTGGGATCAATCTATTTCCTGAACATTTCATGGCCTTTTCAAGGCTTGAGGATCACTTTAGCGCGGGCGATGATCTGGTCAGTCCCTCTGGGCGCGTGGCTCAAGTCCCGGCCAGCCGATCGTAGTAGCGGGCGCGGTAGAGGAGTCGCGGCGGATCACCCTCGTTGAAGCCTGAGCGGGTGTGCAGGACGTTGTTGCAGATCAGCCCCCAACCAGCTTCCAGTCGCGCCTGAAAGCGCTGGCTCAGGTCCCCGTCGAGCAATTCCTTCAAGGTGCTGACGGCCTCACGCGTCAAGGGGTCGTCACGCCAGACGATGTTGCGCTTGCGATCCGTGTAACGCATGTGCAGACGTCCATCCGGGCGGACGGCAAACACGGGGCCCGCTTGCGCCGGCCGTGTCTCCACTCCGTCCACTTGATTGGCGGGGATGGTCATGGCCTCGGGGTGCATGAGGGCCTGGACGTAATCAGGGTTGCGGTCGCGCAAGAGCAGATATGCCATCTCATGATCGAGTAGGTCATTATCCCCACCCGTGGCGGCGGGATGGACGCAGTGCAGCACCATGCCATGAATCTGGCGGTCGGGGGGGTTGTAATAACCGTCGGTGTGCCAGGCGATGGGGCGGTTGGTGTAGGGGATGTAGCCGGCATGGATCTCGTCGTTATGGATCTTGATCGAGGTGATCGCGTCCTCGTCGGCGCCGGTGTTGTGGTCCAGATGGTGGAGTCCGAACTGGGCGCCTAACTGACGGACGATCTCCTTATCAGTGTTATCGCCCAACTTGCTGACATAGATCGCCATGTTGGCGCGCCGACAGCGGTCGAGGATGGCCTGATGTTCGGCGGGGCTGAGCCGCCGGGGGTCACTGACCTCGACGATCAGCTCTTCCACCTGGGATGGGTGTGTGGCCAGTTTGGTCTCCCGCCAGCGAGCATAGGCTGTTGGCTGGTCGAGGGCGTAGGGCGAGGATTCCTGGTTGGGGGAGGTGGTCATGGGTAGCGCTCCCGATACGACGGCAAGGGGTGGGTGGGGCCGCCATCGGCCCCCCGGGGCAGGGGCTATAATAAAGGTCGAAAATGGCAAAAAGCGAGAGGTCCATCATGTCCTTATCTAAATACGCGCATATGCTGGTGGCGGTGGATTTTTCCCCGGAGTCCGAGACCCTCATCGCCCGTGCCGCCCAGTTGCGTGACCAATGCGCGGCACGCCTGAGCCTATTGCATGTGGTGGAGTATCTGCCCATGGCCTATTCCGGCGATCTGGTGCTGCCGGAGGGCTTCGATTTGGAACAGGAACTGCTCGATGTGGCCGCTCGCCAGATGACCGCCCTAGGCGAGCGCCTTGGGGTTGAGCAGGAGGACCGCCGGGTCGAGATCGGTAACACCGGCCACACGATCCTGCGGATCGCGGAGGAATTGGGGGTCGACCTGATCCTGGTCGGCAGTCATGGCCGTCATGGCCTCGCCGCCCTCCTGGGGTC
>JAGVUH010000443.1 GCA_019136395.1 Gammaproteobacteria bacterium | reverse complement strand
ATATCCGCGATCCCCGGGACGCCCTGGCGCTTCAGGTAGTCGTCCAGCGGTTCCCGCTGGCGCCAGTTGCTGGCCAGGCGCGGCAGATCGCGGATCACCAGGCCGGCCGCCTGAATGGCGGGGGATTCCTCGTCCTCGGGGTTGACGCCCACGTTGCCGATGTGGGGATAGGTGAGGGTGACCAACTGGCGACGATAGGAGGGATCGGTCAGGATCTCCTGGTACCCGGACATAGCGGTGTTGAACACCACCTCGCCGACGCTCTGGGTCTCGGCGCCGATGGACAGGCCGCGGAAGACGGAGCCGTCTTCCAGAACGAGGACCGCGGGCTTGCTCAAGGTCATCTCCAGGTTCAGCCAGCCCGCGTCCCGGCCCGGGGGCCGCGGGGAAGACGTGAGCGCGGGGGCGACTGAAGGGGAGGAGCGGGCCAGCCACCCCGAGCGGCCGAATTCTAGGGGATACCCCCTGCCCTGTCCATCAAACGCCAGCGATTGGCGGCGCCTTCAACGCCTACTCCTAGCGACTTTCCAGACCCCCCAACCGAGACTGATCAAACGTGGACTCATCACCGCCTCGACGCGAGACCGCCACCCTGGACCGGGTGGGCTGACCGGCACGCCCGGGGTCACAAGGCCCGCCGGAGCCAACTCTCCAGAGACCCGGCATCCATGGCCCCGGAGGTGCGAGCCACCTCCTTGCCATCCTTGAAGACCACCAGGGTGGGGATGCTGCGAATGCCGTAGCGCTGCGCCAGGCCCTGGTTTTCCTCGGTGTTGACCTTGATCAGGCGGGCCCGGGGTTCTATCCGCCGCGCCACGGCCTCGAAGGCCGGTGCCATGGCGCGACAGGGTCCGCACCAGGGGGCCCAGAAGTCGACCACGAGGGGCAGATCGCTACGCCCCAGATGTTTGGGAAAGCGCCCCTCGTCCAGGGCCAGGGGCGCGCCGCTGAAGATGGGACTGCGGCACTTACCACAGCGGGCCTCCTCGCCCAGGCGATCGGCGGGTACCCGGTTGACGGCATCGCAGCGGGGACAGACGACATGCAGGGGTTGGGTCATGGCGGAAAACTCCTGGGAGGAACACGGGTTCCTAAAGAAGCAGATGGTTATTGGCGGCGAGTTCAGTCCGGCATCGTCCCCGCCGGCTTGAAGCGCTACTATCGCAAGCCTATTTACGGCCTCTCGGGTCAATTCCAATCATCCACCTTTGAGGAGAACGGCGCCATGGCCGACTCACCCTATCTGGTTGCCGTCACCGCGCAGAACTTTCACCAGGTCGTCATCGAGGGCTCTTACGAGCGCCCGGTGTTGGTGGATTTCTGGGCCGACTGGTGCGCCCCCTGCCGCGCCCTCATGCCCATCCTCGCCAAGCTGGCGGAGGAGTATCGCGGTCGCCTGCTGGTCGCCAAGCTCAACACCGAGGAGGAACAGGCCCTCGCCGCCCAGATGGGCATCCGCAGCCTGCCCACCGTCCTGCTCTTCAAGGAGGGTCGTCCGGTCGATCAGTTCATGGGCGCCCTGCCCGAGCCCCAGGTGCGGGCCTTCCTGGAACCTCATCTGCCCCGCCCCGCCGACGACCTAACGGAGCGGATCGGCGACCGGCTCCTGATGGGGGACGTGGCGGGGGCCCAGGCCGCACTGGACCTGGCGCGGGCCAAGGACCCGGACAACCCCCGACTCATGCTGATGGAGGTCCAGATCAAGGCCGCGGCGGGGGATACCCAGGGTGCCGAGGCCCTGCTCGACCAGGTTCCCCTGGACCTGGCCAAGGACCCGGAGGTGCTGGCCCTGCGTGGCCAGTTGCGCCTGGCCAATCTGGCTGCCGGCGCCCCGGCGGAGGCGGAACTGGCCGCCCGCCTCGCCGCCGATCCCCGTGACAGCGAGGCCGCCTTCCTGCTCGCCATCCGTCAGGCGACCCAGGGCGATTACGCCGCCGCCCTGGCCGGGCTTCTGGCGCTGCTCAAGCGCGATCGGGCCTATGGGGAGGACGCGGCGCGCAAGACCATGATCCTGATCTTCGATCTGCTGGGCGGCCAGGACCCCCTGGTCTCCAGCTACCGGGGCAAGATGCTCAGCGCTCTGTATTGACCGACCTCTGGTCCAGGTGACAGCAGCTGCCGCTGCTTGCGCTGGAGGAGGTCTGTGCGGCTACCTCTCACGAACCAGTTGACGCCAACCTCGGGATCAATGGGGCTGTCGGCGCAGATGAAGGCGGTAAAGCGGCCCGGACACGACCATGTCGAAGAGCGTGAAGGCGGCCACCAGCAGGAGCAGATCCAGCCAGGGGAGCTTTAGGCCCAGGGGGCCCGCCACGACCAACAGGGGCAGCAGGGCCTCGGGGACCTGATCGAGTCCAGTGGCCTTGGCGCCGGGTGGCAGTCCCAGCCGGCGTTTGATGAAGCTGGAGAGGGCGTCACCGACCATGGCCAGCAGGCCGATCAGGGCCCCCGTCCCGGCCCCCAGGCCCAGCACCCAGGACAGGAGCGCCGTGGCCACCACAGCCGCCACCAGTCCACGCAGGGTGCCAGACTCCCCGAGCAGGCGGCGGCCATCCCGCAGCACCAGGCCGGCGTCCAGGGGCCAGTCCCAACGGGGCCCCAGACGCCAGGCGACCAGAATGGGTGCCCCGTTGGCCACGATCAGCAACAGGAGCAGGACAGTCTGTTCCCACATAGCCGCCTTCTTGGCCCTCCCCGAGCAGCGCCTGAATTTTCGTCAAGGATCAGGTACGGTCTTCAGCCCAATCGTTCCCCCCCCCCATGCTGCCTGGACTTTCTGGGCTGGCATAGGCAGCACAAGCCACTGATTCTACAGCCCATCCCTGCTGGCGAGAGAGGGTGGGGGAGAAGGGGGGAACGGCCAATCTTCAGCCACCCCGACCACGGCAAGTGGCCGTTTCTCTCACCTGTCCGCGGCCACTCCGAACGGCGGCAAGTGGTGGCTGATTTCACGTTAAGATTATGACCGATTATGACGACACCGCCCTACCCCCTCTTCCCGGTTGCGCGGCCACCATCCGGGCCACGCCGGGCCCCGGGGAACCGGAGAGCCACTATGCGCCTTACCCCATGCCCGGCCGCCAGGATGATCCTGACCCTTGTTCCCCCGTTGCTGGTGGCCTTGTCGCTTTCGCCGGGCCTGGGTAGCGCCGCGGAGGCGGACACCGCCCCCGGGACCGCCGGCAATCCGGTGTCCGCCCCGGGCCCTGCGGCACCATCGGGCAGCCCGGAGAGCCTCCCCCGCGATCCCCAGGACGGCTCCCTCTGGGAACACTCCTGGCAGGGTGCCGAAGAACTCTGGCGCCGCTCGAAGGACAGCGCCGGACGCTGGCTCGAAGGTGGTCAGGAGGGCGCCCAGGGTCTCTGGCAGGATTCGAAACAAAAGGCCGGGGAGGCCTGGGACACGACCCGCCGCTATCTGGGCCCCGCCCCGCAATCCGGTTTCGCCCGCCTGTGGGAAGGGGTGCTGCCGACCCTGGAGGAGACCCTCGCCCTGGAGGAGCGCCAGGCCAGCCTGCCGGAGGACCGCTGGTTAGGGGAGGATCAGGCCAGCAACCAGGCCGCCATCGACGAACTCCTCGACCAGGCCGTCGCCCTCCTCTCCACCTCCACCACCCAGGATCACCGCCAACGCATCCGCGCCCTCCAGCACGAGATCACCCAGGCCCGTCAGGACATAGCCACCTATCGTCGTGAGCGGGTGGCCGCGCCAACGGAATCCTTGATCAAGAAGACCCTGGCCGACTATGACGCCGCCATCGCCGAGCGCCAGGCCGACATTCGCCGTTATGAAAAGGAGCTGGAGACGGTCAAGCGCCAGTTCGCCGGCGAACTCCGTGCCCTGGGCCTGGAACTGAGCGACGACCAGCTCGATTTCATGCTCACCACGGTCGTCGGTGACAACCTGATCGACCTCGGCATCCTGTTCGACAACGTCAAGGTCATCACCGGCCAGCTCGAGCGCCTGGTGGAGGAGAGCGGGGAGGACCTGCATAGCGCCCGCCGCTACTATGGTCTCTACGTCATCCTGCTCAAGAGCTTGCGGCAGATGCACCTCCAGGTGGAACTGGCCATCGCCAACAGCTACATCCCGCGCATCGACGCGATCGCCCAGCGGGCGACGGAACTTTCCGCCGAGACCCAGGCCCTCCTCAAACGGAACCCGGACCGCCAGGCGATCCTCCAGGCCAATCTGGACGCCCAACGCCTGACCCTGGAAGCCGCGGAGATCTATCGACAGTATCTAGACGAACAGGGACGGCAGATCACCGCCGCCCGGGTCGCCCTGGAGACCGACATTGCCACCGCCTGGAACACCTATGAAACCGTGCGGGTCTCCGGCGAGCTGGTTGGGCTCGTCAAGGCCAGCCGGAAACTGCTGGACGGGCTCATCAGCCGGCAGGTCCCCGCCTTGCGCCCCTTCCGCAACCTGGAGATGCAGCGCGAGTTCGAGAAGCTGACCGAACAGTTACGCACCGGTGGCGGTCGGGAGGACTGATTTCCATGCGGGGTCCATACAGCCTATCGGACGCGACAGACAGAGGAAATGCGACATGAAACTGGGTGAACTGCTCATCGCCGCCAAGCTCGTCAGCCAGGAACAGGTTGACGCCGCCCTGGCGCAACACCTCGTCAATGGCCGACGCCTGGGTGAGAACCTGATCGCCGCCGGCGCGATCAGCGCGGAAGTCCTCGAGACCTTCATGCACCGGGTGCCCCTGGAGCCTGGGGACCTGGCCGAGACCGGCATCGACGACAAGTGGCTGCTCGGCCTGATGTTGAAGCTGATGTATCTGGGGCAACTCGAGACCCCGGCCCAGATCGTCGAGGCCATCCGGCTACCGCCGCACCTGGTCAGCGACCTGATCCGCATGGCCAGCGAGCGACGCCTGCTGCGCGCCCTGGGCAGCCGCGACCCCCGCTCCGGCTACGGCACCAGCTATGCCCTGAACGAGGAGGGCATCCGCTGGGCCCAGGAGGCCCTGGAGCAGTCCCAATACGCCGGGCCGGCACCGGTGGCGTTAGAGGCCTTCGTCGAACTGGTCCAGTTACAGAAGATCAACCACGTGGTCGTCACCCCGGAGAAGATCCGTGCCGCCTTCGGCGACCTGGCGATCGACGCGGTCTTCATCGAGAAGATCGGCCCGGCCCTGAACTCGGACCGCGCCATCCTCATGTATGGCCCCCCCGGCAACGGCAAGACCTCGGTGGCCTTCTGCCTGGCCGACATCTTCAACGACATCATCTATGTCCCCCACGCCGTCATGATCGGCGGCCAGATCATGCGCGTCTATGACCCGAGCGTGCATCAGCGGCTGGACCTGGGGCAGACCACCCAGAGCAGCACCCCTTCCCTCATCCGCCTGGAGGAGATCGATACCCGGTGGGTCTCCTGTCGCCGACCCTTCGTCGTCACCGGCGGCGAACTGACCCTGGAGATGCTGGACCTGAGCTTCGACCCCACGGCCAACCTCTACGAGGCGCCGCTGCACGTGAAGGCCCTGGGCGGCTGCTTCGTCATCGACGACTTCGGCCGCCAACTGGTGCCCCCCACCAGCCTGCTCAACCGCTGGATCGTGCCTATGGAGAGCCGGGTGGACTATCTCAAGCTGCATACCGGCAAGAGCTTCGCCATCCCCTTCGAGGAACTGGTCATCTTCTCCACCAACCTGGAGCCGGAAGACCTGATGGACCCCGCCTATCTGCGGCGCATCCCTTACAAGCTGGAGGTGGGTGCCCCGACCCGCGAACGCTTCCGTCAGATCTGCGAGCGGGCCTGCGCCAAGGAGGGGCTGGAACTGACGGACGAGACCTTCGAGGCCATCACCCACCGGATTACGGAAGGCAAGGGCATGGACCTGGCCGCCTACATGGCCAAATTCATCGTCGACCAGGTAGTCGCCACCTGCCGCTTCCTGGACGTGCCGCCGCACTTCGAGCCCCGCTTCATCGACTACGCGGTGGACAACCTGCGGGTTAATCGGGCCTGATGCGGTAAGGTATGTTCAGCCCACCCCACGACCGAAGGCGCGGATCAGTGCCACCAGGGACCGGACATCAGCTTCTTCTGGCACCGTGCGACCCATGAGCCAGCCGTGGAGGGTCTGATCCTCCGCCGCCAGCATCCTGGCAAAGGCCGCTCGCGCGGGGGCATCCAGGCGGGGGTAGTCCTCGTCCAGAAAGCGTTGCAGGGCAACGTCCAGTTCCAACATCCCCCGCCGGCACTGCCAGTGCAAACGGCGGATTTCCTCGTCCGAGGGGGGGTCAAGGGTCACGGGGTTCGTGCCTCCAATTTATCAAACGCCAAGGTCAGCGGGGCTGGGCCTGGGGCATATCAGCGATCGCTGGCAGCCTGCCGGACATTTGCTGTGACACCCCCAGATTGGTCAGGGACTGGTCAATTGGGGTTGTCGAATGCAAGTTTTGCGGCTCCCGCGTGAATTAGGTCGGCGCAAATTTCGCGCTGGAGCGTGACGGCACTCCTTGTCCAACAGACTCCCAGGCGAAGGGTGTGCCAGGATGGGCAGGGCGTTCACCCCTGGCTCAGGGCCGCGCTCAACGTCGGCCCGGCAGCGCCCAGGAGGGCGGTGACCAAGCCCAGGGTCATATTGAGGGTGATCAGGCGCCGGATCAGGGCCAGCCGGGCGGCGGCGGTGGGCCAGTCGGCCTGGGCGACGGCCCGGCCCAGGGCCCGGTAGGGCGAAAACCAGATGAAGCTGAAGATGAGCGTCATCAGGGCGGCCAGGCCCATCATGGCGTGAACGTACCAGCCCATCTTGGCCTCCACCAGCACCAGAAAGACCCACAACCCGCTGCCCCACAACAGGGCGATGGCAAGCCAGACCAGGGGGAAAAAACGGTCGAAGACGGCCAGCATCAGCGGCAAGCGCTCGGGCGGCGCCAGGCGGGCATTCGCGGCCGGGCGCAACACGAAGTGCGCGAACACCATGCCGCCGATCCAGATCAGCGTGCCCAATTGGTGCAGGGCGAGGGCGAGAGGCCATTGGTGAGACAAGGGTGGAGAACTCCAAAGCACCAGCAACTGTCAGACCCGATTGTAC
This sequence comes from Gammaproteobacteria bacterium, assembly GCA_019136395.1. The sequence continues at coordinate 13,567 of JAGVUH010000443.1, read as the reverse complement.
GCCGCGCCCCGGGCCCGGTGTTAGCTCGCTTGCCGGCGGGGCGCGGTGACCCTCATCGTCCGCGGCGATGGGTTAAGATAGGGGCATCCTCCGGGCCTGGTACAGCCCCAGACCGCCACACCCTTCACCGGCAATCCCGTCCAGCGTCACCACGCCTCGCTCGCTTTTAAATCCTTGCGACCATCCCGATCTAAGCGGGTAACGCGCGACCCGGTCGCCCCAGCCTTGAGAGACAGACCATCCCCATGAAGTCCAAGCCACTTTCCATTTTCCTCTGGTTCGTCGCCGGCCTCTGGTTGATGATGCTGATCAGCGGCTTCGAGTTTCAGGCCGGGCCCAATCCCAGCCGGATCACCTACAGCGAGTTCCTGAGCGATGTCGCGGATGGCGCCGTGGCCGAGGTCACCATTCAGGATCAGGAGATCCAGGGCACCCGCACCGACGGCAGCTACTTCGAGACCTTCACCCCCGGGGACCCGGGCCTGATGAAGGACCTGCTGGACGCCAACGTCACGGTGCGCGCCATCCCGCCGGACCGTCCCGGCATTCTGGCCCAGATCCTCGCCTCCTGGCTGCCCTTCCTGGTGCTGATGGGCGTCTGGTTTTGGTTCGTGCGCCGGGGCATGGGCGGTAGCGGCGGGCCAGGCGGGGGCGGCCTATTCAACTTTGGCAAGAGTCGTGCCCGCCAGCACGCCGAGGGCGAGGTCAAGGTTACCTTCGCCGACGTCGCCGGCGTCGAGGAGGCCAAGGAGGAGGTCCAGGAACTGGTCGATTTCCTGCGCGACCCGGGCAAGTTCCAGAAGCTGGGCGGCAAGATCCCCAAGGGGGTGCTGATGGTCGGCCCCCCGGGTACGGGCAAGACCCTGCTCGCCCGCTCCATCGCCGGCGAGGCCAAGGTGCCCTTCTTCAGCGTCTCCGGCTCCGACTTCGTCGAGATGTTCGTCGGCGTCGGCGCCTCCCGGGTGCGTGACCTCTTCGAGCAGGCCAAGAAGCAGGCCCCCTGCATCGTCTTCGTCGACGAGATCGACGCCGTCGGTCGCCGCCGTGGCGCCGGCCTGGGCGGCGGCCACGACGAGCGCGAGCAGACCCTCAACCAGATGCTGGTGGAGATGGACGGCTTCGCCGGCAACGAGGGCATCATCGTCATCGCCGCCACCAACCGGCCCGACGTCCTCGACCCGGCCCTGTTGCGCCCCGGCCGCTTCGACCGCCAGGTGGTGGTCGGCCTGCCGGACCTGGCCGGTCGCGAGGCCATTCTCAAGGTGCACATGCGCAAGGTTCCCGTGGCCGCCGACGTGGAACCGCGCACCATCGCCCGTGGCACCCCCGGCTTTTCCGGCGCCGACCTGGCCAACCTGGTCAATGAGGCGGCCCTCTTCGCCGCCCGCACCGGCCTGGCCAGCGTGACCATGGCCATGTTCGAGAAGGCCAAGGACAAGATCATGATGGGCACCGAGCGCCGCTCCGTGGTCATGTCCGACCACGAGAAGAAACTCACCGCCTACCACGAGGCCGGTCACGCCATCATCGGCCGCCTGGTACCGGACCACGACCCGGTGCACAAGGTCAGCATCATCCCCCGCGGCCGGGCCCTAGGCGTCACCCTCTTCCTGCCGGAAAAGGACCGCTACAGCATGACCAAGCGCCAGTTGGAGAGTCAGATCTCCACCCTCTTTGGCGGCCGCCTGGCGGAGGAACTGATCTTCGGCCCCGAGTCGGTGACCACCGGCGCCTCCAATGACATCGAGCGCGCCACTGAAATCGCCCGCAACATGGTCACCCGCTACGCTCGGCCCCCTGGCCTACGCCGAGGATGAGGGCGAGGTCTTCCTCGGCCGCGCCGTGACCCAGACCAGCAAGGTCTCGGCGCGCACGGCGCGGTCGATCGACCAGGAGATCCGCACCATCATCGACCGCAACTATCAGCGCAGCAAGGAGATCCTGGTACGGGAGATGGACAAGTTGCACACCATGGCCGAGGCCCTGCTGCAGTACGAGACCATCTCCCTGGGGCAGATCGACGACATTATGGCAGGCCGACCGGTACGTCCGCCGGAAGACGATGACAGTGGCGCCAAGCCCACCGGCGGCACCGGCGGCGCCACCACCGGAGCACTGAGCTCGCAGGCACCGGGACTGGACCCCCGCCCCTTCGCCATTCCGCCCCACCCCATGGCTACTGGCCCGGGCTGACCGGGCCTATCCTCATAACCTTGACCCAATCTCCCCGTCACCCGGCGGGGAGACGCCCGAGGTAGGTTCCCTTGTCGGCCAAGAAGAAAGAACCCGTGACCCAGGCCGTGCGCGTCCTGCGCGCCGCGGGCATTGCCTTTGTCGGTCACCCCTACGACTACCTCGATGGCGGCGGCACCGCCCATTCCGCCCGGGAACTGGGCGTAGAGGAGCATTGCGTCGTCAAGACCCTGATCATGGAGGACGAAACCGGCAAGCCCCTGATCATGCTCCAGCACGGCGACCGCGAGGTCGCCACCGGCCTCCTCGCCCGCGCCCTGGGCGTCAAGCGCATCCAGCCCTGCGATCCCAAGACCGCCGACCGCCATTCCGGTTACCAGGTCGGCGGCACCTCCCCCTTCGGCACCCGCCACCCCATGCCCGTCTACGCCGAGGGCAGTATCGCCGAACTGCCGCGCATCTACATCAACGGCGGTAAGCGCGGCTATCTGGTGGAACTGGAGCCTAAGCCGGCCCTGGCGCTGCTCCAGGCGACCCTGGTTCAGGCGGCTGCCTAATGCGGCAATAATCGCCTATTCCGCTACGCCATCGACGCCCAAATCCGAGCCAGAAGCAATAGATCTCGAAAGGCGCGGAGGAAGTCGGGTTGGCGGGTTAATCAGGGCTGGGCTCATTCCCTGCGCAGGATCGGTTCCATGTCGGCCTCCGTCACCGGCAGCGTCAGAACCGCATGGAGTGGAAAACGCGCTGCGAGCAACGGCACGTACTGGGCTTGCTCTTTAGTCACCAGCACCACGACCTTCGCCAGAGGCGCCTGTTTGCGCAGGCTGGAGAGGAAAACATCCAGATTGGAGACGTTGGCCCCGGCATAGTTGTTGCCGAAGCCGTAGAAAAACTCCGCCACCACCCAGTCCGGTGAGGTGTGCTTGAGGGCCTGAATGGCTTTGCGCTGCGTGGCGAACTTGAGCGGCGTGATGCCAAGGCGTTGGTAGAGCGCATCCAGCCGGGGATGATTTGGCGATTCGATGATCGAGAAGACGGTTGTCATGGTTGAGAATCATCAGAACCGATAAGGAGCCGACCGAGAAACCTTGGAAGAGGAAATCCAGAATCTCCACTTGCCATTAAAAGGGCCTCCACTCCTCCAGCGGCAAGCCGTCCGTCTCGATCATCCGATTGTAAGCCGCAATGAAATCGGCATGATCTTCCCGCCAGCGCCGCCCCTGTTCACGCCGCACATGATCAGGCAAATCACTTACGCATACCCGGTACAGGTTGATCTCCAACCTCCTAGCGTCCTCCAGGACATCGGTAGTGAGACTGAGGTTAGAGGCCCTTTTGCCGGAGCCGCGTGCAGAAGGTGATGAATGGGTGAAGGGGGAATAGGGTGTCTGATCGCCAGGCATTTTCATTTCCTTTACACACAATGGCATGGACGTAGATTACCAGTCCATGGCCCAGATAAGCTAAAGGATCAGCGGAGAAATCCAAGCTTTTACACCGTGGGCTTGTTCTACTATGGAGAAGAAAGACTGAGGCTGTTTGCCAGGTTAGCGCCTTCAGCCGAGTCCCCAACTGGCGCCTCCCCAACCACCGAGGACCTCAACTCCACCCGCCCCGGCCGCGCCAAAGGGCTAAAATGCCGTCCATGGAAGACATCTCCCCCATCCTCTCCCCCCTCAACGACGCCCAGCGCGAGGCCGTCACCGCCAGTGGCGGCAACCGCTTGGTGCTGGCCGGGGCTGGCAGCGGCAAGACCCGGGTGCTGGTGCATCGCATCGCCTGGCTCATCCAGGTGGAGCGGGCCGTCCCCTGGTCCCTGCTGGCAGTGACCTTCACCAACAAGGCGGCACGTGAGATGCGCGGCCGCATCGAGGAAATCCTCCAGCAGCCCTTGGCCGGCATGTGGGTGGGCACCTTCCACGGCCTGGCCCATCGCTTTTTGCGCGCCCATTGGCAGGATGCTGGGCTGCCGCAGCACTTCCAGATCCTCGACGCCGAGGATCAGCAGCGTCTGGTCAAGCGCCTGCTCAAGGAGATGCAGCTCGACGAGTCCCGCTATCCACCCCGCCAGGTCACCGGCTTCATCAATACCCAGAAGGACGAGGGCCGCCGGCCGGAGCATCTGGACGACAGCGGTGACTTCTTCCAGCGCAAGCTGATCGAGGTCTATCACGAGTACCAGACCGCCTGCACCCGTGGCGGCCAGGTCGATTTCGCCGAGCTCCTGCTGCGTACCCACGAGTTGCTGCGCGACCGGCCCGACATCCGCCACCACTACCAGCAGCGTTTCGCCCACATCCTGGTGGATGAGTTCCAGGACACCAACGCCATCCAGTACGCCTGGCTGCGGCTGCTGGCCGGGGAGCGGGACAACCTCTTCCTGGTGGGGGACGACGACCAGTCCATCTATGGCTGGCGTGGGGCCAAGGTGGAGAACATGCAGCGCTTCCAGCGCGACTACCCCAATACCCAGGTGGTGCGGCTGGAACAGAACTATCGCTCCACCGGCACCATTCTCAAGGCCGCCAACGCCCTCATCGCCCACAACCCCTGCCGCCTGGGCAAGAACCTCTGGACCGAGGGCGGCGAGGGCGAGCCCATCCAGCGCTACGCCGCCTTCAACGAGGTGGACGAGGCGCGTTTCGTCGTCGACCGCATCCGCCGCTACGTAGTCGATGCGGGTTATAGCCGCGCCGAATGCGCCATTCTCTACCGCACCACCGCCCAGTCACGGCTGTTCGAGGAGGCCCTGCTCCAGGCCCAGATCCCCTACCGGGTCTATGGCGGCCTGCGCTTCTTCGAGCGCGCCGAGATCAAGGACGCCATGGCCTACCTGCGACTGGTGGCCAACCCGGAGGACGACACCGCCTTTGAGCGATCCGTCAACAACCCGCCCCGGGGCATCGGCCTGCGCACCCTGGATAGCCTGCGCGAGCAGGGGCGGGAGGCGCGGGTCTCCCTGTGGCGGGCGGCCCGGGATCTGACCGGCAGCGGCGCCCTCCCCCCCCGCGCCTCGGCCGCCGTCAACCAGTTCCTGGGGCTGATCGACACCCATCGCGCCCGCGCCCGTGACCTGAACCTGGAGGCCCTGACCCGCGACCTCATCGCCGCCGCCGGCCTGGCGGAGCACTATCGCAAGGAAAAGGACGGCAAGGGCCAGGACCGGATCGAGAACCTGGAGCAGTTGGTGGAGACTGCCCGGCGCTTTCGCCACGAGATGGGGTGGGACTATGCGGTGCCCGTCACCGCTGAGGCCAGCCCCGCTACCAGCGCCCAGTCCAGCCCCGCGCCCAGTCCCGCAACCAACGCTGAGGCGAGCGGCCCGGGCGGGGCCCAGGACACAGGTCCGGTCGAAAACAGCGATCTCGACGCCTTCCTCGCCCTCGCCGCCCTGGAGGCGGGCGATACCCAGGCCGACGATGCCGAGGACGCGGTCCAACTCATGACCCTGCACAGCGCCAAGGGCCTGGAGTTCCCCATCGTCTTCCTGGTTGGCGCCGAGGAGGGCCTCTTCCCCCATAGCCTCTCGGTCCAGGACCCGGATCGCCTGGAGGAGGAGCGGCGCCTGTGCTACGTCGGCCTGACCCGGGCCAAGCAGCGCCTCTTCATTTGCCATGCCGAGAGCCGGCGTTTCCGCGACCTGGGGCCGCTCCGCCTTCCCGCCAGCGGCGGCACGCCGGCCCACCGCCGCGCAGGCCAGCCAGGCGGAGACCGGCCCCGGCGGCTTTCACCTCGGTCAGCGGGTATTGCACCCCAAGTTCGGCGAGGGGGTGGTGCTCAGCAGCGAGGGCCGGGGCGCGGCGGCGCGGATTCAGATCAATTTCCAACAAGAGGGCACCAAGTGGCTGGTCCTGGCCTATGCCCGCCTGGAAGCGCTGGGGTGATGACCACGCGGCCCCGTCAGTCAAGCCGGTCGCTGGACCGGCCGTTCCCGATCAGTGCCGTCACGAGGCGGGCGCGCCTAAGCGATCGACTGATAGCCAGCCGGATGGCCCGCGAAGAAGGGTTGCCAGGTGAAGATCGGCGGGGACAGCGACAGTGCTGGCCCCGCCCCGGCTATCTTCTTTCTCTCCTCTGGTTAACCCTGGTCCTCCTCCTGCCGACGGGCTGCCACTCGGATGCCGGCCCCGCCCCCATCAGCGGCGAGGTACCCGAGGCCAAGGGCTGGAAACTGGAGGTCTTGGCCCGGGACCTGGAGAACCCTTGGGGCATCGCCTGGCTCCCTGATGGCTCGGCCCTGATCACGGAGCGGCCGGGGCGCCTGCGCTGGTTCCGGAATGGCCAACTGGAGCCAGAGCCGATCACCGGTCTGCCGGCGGTCCTGTCCTACGGCCAGGGTGGGCTCCTGGACATCGCCCTGCACCCGGATTTCGCCACCAACCGCCTGGTCTATGTCAGCCTGGTCCTTGGCACCCCGGAGGCCAACCGCACCGCCCTGGCGCGGGGGCGGATCATCTTCCAGAACGCCGACGTCAAGGACGGGGCCCAACACTTCGGCTCCCGCCTGCTCTTTCTGCCGGACAAGAGCCTGCTGATGAGCATCGGCGACGGTGGCAATCCCCCCCTCGCCTTCGCCGGGGCCAACATCCGTAAACAGGCCCAGAACCTCGGCACTCACTTCGGCAAGATCCTGCGCTTGCGGGACGACGGTAGCCCTTATCCCGACAACCCCTTCATCGGCCAACCCGGCGCCCGACCCGAGATCTGGACCCTGGGCCACCGCAATGTTCAGGGCCTGACCCTGGACCCCCAAGGGCGGGTCTGGGCCAACGAGCACGGCTCCCGGGGCGGCGACGAACTCAATATCCTCCAGGCGGGGGCCAATTACGGTTGGCCAGAGGTGAGCTATAGCAATGAGTATTGGGGCCCCGCCATCGCCCGGGAACAGAGCCGCCCTGGTATCCAGGACCCCATCCTGGTGTGGACGCCGTCCAAGGCCCCCAGCGGCCTGACCTTCTACACTGGCGACCGCTATCCCGGCTGGCGCGGCAACCTGTTCAGCGGCGCCCTCAAGTTCCAGCAGATCCGCCGCCTGGTGCTGGACGGCACCCGGGTGGTGGCTGAGGACCAGCTCAGCATCGGCCAGCGGGTGCGGGACGTGCGTCAGGGGCCCGACGGCTACCTTTACGTGCTGACCGATCATCACGACGGCCAGTTGCTGCGCATCCTGCCCACCCCTGACAAATGATCCGCCACCAAGGTTGGTCAGTGCCTCATCCCAGAGCGGCATGGCCAGCCCTGAGCCAGATGCCAACCTCGGGGCTTTTCTCAGGGCAGGCAGCGAGGAAGGAGGGGAGGATCGCGACTGGTCCTGGCGCCTGCCGCCCTCCCCTTGCCCTTTATGTCCACATCCCCTGGTGCATCCGCAAGTGCCCTTACTGCGATTTTAATTCCCACAGCCTGCGGGACACCCTCCCGGAAACCGCCTACGTGGACGCCTTGCTCCGCGACCTGGACTTGGAACTAGCCAGCCTGGGACCGGAGGTCCAACCACTGGTAAGTGTTTTCATCGGCGGCGGCACCCCCAGTCTCCTCTCCGGCGCGGCCATGACCCGTTTGCTCGCCGGCATCCGCCAACGCCTGCCCCTGGCTCCCGCCACCGAGATTACCCTGGAAGCCAACCCGGGGACGGCCGATAGCGCCAACTTCGCCCAGTACCGGGAAGCGGGCATTAACCGGCTCTCGCTAGGGGTCCAGAGTCTTAACGAGGCCACCCTTCAGGCCCTGGGCCGCATTCATGGTCCGGAGGAGGCGCGCCAGGCCGTCAGGCTGGCCCGCCAGGTCGGCTTCGCCAATCTCAACCTGGACTTGATGTACGGTCTTCCCCGGCAGGACCTGACTCAGGCCCGGGAGGACCTGCGGGAGGCCCTGGCCCTGGACCCGGAACATCTCTCCTATTACCAGCTTACCCTGGAACCGCACACCCCCTTTCACGCCGCGCCGCCGCCCCTGCCCGATGATGACCTAAGCGCGGACATGCAGCTTCAGGGGCAGGAATTCCTGGTGTCGCGCGGCTTCACCCAGTACGAGGTTGCCGCCCACGCCCGTCCCGGCCGCCAGTGCCGGCAACCTGGTCCCTGGGGCAAGACGAGGTGGCGCTGGAATTCGTCATGAACAGCCTGCGCCTGACGGCCGGTTTTCCCCTCCACCTGTTCGCGCTGCGCACCGGACTGGCGCCTGGGTGCCTCGCCACGCCGCTGACCGCCGCGCAACGGGCGGGTCTGCTGACGGTCAAGGACGACTGGGTCCGTCCCACAGAACTCGGCGGCCGTTTCCTCAACGATCTCGTCACCCTGTTCATGAAGGCCTGATGGCTGGACTGGCCTCAGCTCCTGACCCGGATGATGCCACCACTGATCCGCATTGGCGGCGATCTCAGGAACGGCCAGCGGGTCGGGAGGCGGAACTTCCCCCTGGACAAGGTCGTCCCAGGCGAATAACTACTCTGAGCGAAATACCGCCTTGAACGGATGACGGGCGGAAAGCAATTTCATAAAATTAGCGACCTTTGAACGGGTACCCTGGGGAAGCGTGAGTGGCCCCCTGGTCCTGAAGACGGGATTCGCCCCGCCGGGGGGCGTGATTCTGCCGCCATGCCAGCGGCGTAACCAGACAACAACACATTCAAGAGGAGCACCCCTATGGCCATCGAGGTTAACGGCAAGACGATCGCCACCGATGACAACGGCAACCTGGTCAACTATCAGGACTGGGACCGGGACGTAGCCATGGCCCTGGCGGCCAAGGAAGAGATCGAACTGACCCAGGAGCACTGGGATGTCCTGGCATACCTGCGTGAGGAGTACACGAACAACAACGGCAATCAGCCGATGGAACGGCAAATCAACAAGGACATGGGCAAGCGCTGGGGTAAGACCGTGAGCAGCAAGGACCTGTACAAGCTCTTCCCGATGGCCCCCAGCAAGCAGGGCAACCGCATTGCCGGACTGCCCTTCATCGCGCGCAAGGGCGGCTACTGATCCCTCGGTTTTAGCGTCACCCCCCTGCCTGAATGGACATTGGCAGCACAAGCCGATGATTCTCTTGCTCCCTCCCCCCTGCCGGGGGAGGGTAGGGGAGAGGGGGTCTGAACGCTACCCAGCCCCGGTTCCGAATCCAACCCTGGTCGGAGGTTCCGGCTCTGATCAGCAGGACCGGGAATCGACCTTCAGGTACCGCTTTCCTCCCCCGCCCCCTTGCGCATGACTTTGCCCGCCGCCGCCCGCTTTTTGCGTTGCTCGTTGGGATCGGCGATCAGGGGGCGATAGATCTCCACCCGGTCGCCATCGCCCAGGTTCTGTTCCAAGCGGGTTAGCTTGCCGTAGATCCCCACCTTGTTCTGGGCCAGGTCGATCTCCGGAAAGCGGGCCAGCATTCCGGAACGGTCGATGGCCTCCCGGACCGTCATGCCCGGCGGGCCGCTGACGGTCAGCAGGATCTGAGTCTCCTGGCGGGCATAGGCCACCTCGACCCGTATCTGCGTCTCAGCCACGATACACCTCATCCGCGCGTTTGCAGAAGGCATCCACCATCGAGTTGGCGATCTGGTGGAAGACGGCGCCAAAGGCCTTGTCGATCAGGGCCCCGGCAAACTCGAAATCCAGCGTCAGGCTCACCTTGCAGGCGTCCTCCCGCAGGGGGAGAAAGGTCCAGCGGCCGCGCAGATATTTGAAGGGCCCGTCGCGCAGCTCGAGTTCCATCCACTCATTCTCGATAAAGCGATTGCAGGTGGAAAAGGTCTGCTGAATGCCGAGCCGCGCCACCACCAGCTCCGCGCAGAGGCGATTGTCCTCGCGACTGAGGACCCGGGTGGCATGACACCAGGGCAGGAAACCGGGATAGGCCTCAACGTCCCGCACCAGATGGAACATCTCGGCGGCGGAGTGATGGACCAAGGCACTCTTGCTGACTTGGGCCACTCAGATCACCCCCAGCCCGCTCATGAAGACCAGCAGGACCCCCAGGGGCGCCAGATAGCGGGCAGTGAAGCGCCAGGCCCGATAGAGGACGCCATCGCCCAACTGAAGTTCATCCACGGTGGAAGAACGTCCCATGAACCAGCTCGCGAACAACGCCATCGCCAGCCCCCCCAGGGGCAGCATGACGTTGGCCGTCAGGATGTCGAAGATGTCGAACAGGCCGTTGGATTTGGTCTCACCATGAAAATTGAAACTGAAGGCCCAGTCGCTGAAGGACATGATGGTGACGATCCCCAGCAGCCAGGCCAGGGTCCCGACCAGGGCGGCGGCCCGTACCCGGTTCATCCCCCGGTTTTCCACCAGCCAGGCCGCGGCGGGCTCGACCAGGGAGATGGCCGAGGTCCAGGCGGCGAAGACCAGCAGGATGAAAAAGAGGGTGCCGAACAGCAGCCCCCCCGGCATCTGGCCAAAGGCGATGGGCAGGGTCATGAAGACCAGCCCCGGACCCGCCCCCGGTTCCATGCCATTAGCGAAGACGATGGGAAAGATCGCCAGGCCCGCCAGCAGGGACACCAGGGTATCGAGGCCGGCGATCAGCAGCGAGGAGTTGAGGATCGAGGCATTGCGGGGCAGATAGGAGCCGTACATCATGATGGCGCCCATGCCAAGGCTAAGGGTGAAGAAGGCCTGGCCCATGGCCTGGATGACGGAGCCCCGGGTCAGTTCGGAGAAGTCCGGCACGAGGAGAAATTCCAGTCCGCGGAGGAATTCCCCGGAGGTCATGGCATAGCCCACCAGGGCCAGCAGCAGCAGGAAGAGGGCCGGCATCATCACCTTGACGGCCTGTTCCAGCCCGGACTTGACCCCCCGCGATACGACGATGGTGGTCATCACCATGAAAATGGTGTGCCAGGCCAGCAACCGCTCCGGATCATTGATCAGTGCAGTGAAAAGCGTACCGGCCGATTCAGCATTGAGTCCGACGAAACTGCCCCCCAGGGCACGGAAGACATAGGCTAGGGTCCAGCCGGCGATGACGCTGTAATAGGACAGGATGAGGAAGCCGGCGACCATCCCCCCCCAACCGAGCAGGACCCAGAGGCCATGGCGGCGCTCCTCGGCGGCGAGACCGCGCATGGTATTGATGGGGCTCTGGCGGCCCCGGCGGCCGATGAGGATCTCCGCCATCATGATCGGAATCCCGATCAGCAAGACGCAGAGGAGATAGATCAGGACGAAGGCCCCGCCACCGTTATCTCCCGCCATGTAGGGAAATTTCCAGACGTTGCCCAGGCCCACGGCGGAGCCCGTCGCGGCCAGGATAAAGGCCAGCCGCGAGGACCACATCCCATGGATCGACTGAGTTGCTGCCATCTTCACCCCCGGTCAGAACCCGGGATCAGGCCCCGGCCCCGATGAACGGACGCTGGCATGGGCCAGCACCCCAGAAGCCGGCATTGTCCGGCAAGCGGGGGCCTGGCTCAAGCCAGGCCCGGGCTCACAATTGCTCCCGGACCAAATCCGCCAGGCGGTGGGCGATGGTTTCCACCTTAACGCGGTCCTCACCCTCGACCATGACCCGGATCAGGGGCTCGGTCCCGGAGGGCCGCAGCAGGATGCGCCCCTTGCCCCTGAGTTCCCGCTCCGCCGCGGCCACGCCATCCTGGATGGCCGGCAGGCCAAGGATATCGCGGGGCTGGTCCAGGCGGACGTTGACGAGGATCTGGGGATAGAGTTTCACCTCCGCCGCCAGGTCCTCGATGGTAGTGCCGGTCTCCACCAGGGCCTCCAGCACCTGGAGGGCGGCGACGATGCCGTCACCCGTCGTGGTGCGGTCGCGACAGATGATGTGTCCGGAAGGCTCGCCGCCCAGGATGCCGCCATCCTGCTTGAGCCGCTCCATGATATAGCGGTCGCCGACCCGGGTCCGGGCGAAGCCGATACCCAAGCGTCCCAGGGCATGCTCGAAACCCAGATTGCTCATCAGGGTGCCGACCACCGGCCCACTCAGGGCACCGTGAGCATGACGGTGCCTGGCGATGATGTAGATGAGTTGGTCTCCGTCCACCAGCCGGCCCTGGGAGTCGACCATCAACACCCGGTCCCCATCCCCGTCGAGGGCAATGCCCAGATGGGCGCCCAGTTGCTGGACCCGCTTACTCAGTTCGGCCGGGGAGGTGGAACCGACCCCCCGGTTGATATTGAAACCGTCCGGCTCGACGCCGATGGCGGTGACCTGGGCCCCCAATTCCTCGAAGACATAGGGGGCGGTGTGATAAGTGGCACCATTGGCGCAATCCACCACCAGTTTCAGTCCTCGCAAAGAAAACGAGGACGGCAGGGTGCCCTTGCAGAATTCGATATAACGCCCGGCGGCATCCTCGACCCGCTTGGCCTTGCCCAGAGCGGCGGACTCGACCGTGGTCAGGGGTTGGTCCAGGGCCTCCTCGATGGCCAGTTCCACCTCGTCCGGCAGTTTATCGCCCGCGGCGGAGAAGAACTTGATGCCATTGTCATCATAGGGATTGTGCGAGGCACTGATGACGATCCCCGCGGCGGCGCGGAAGGTACGGGTCAGATAGGCGATGGCGGGGGTGGGCATGGGGCCGAGCAGGCGGATATCGACCCCGGCCGCCACCAGACCCGCCTCCAGGGCTGACTCGAACATGTAGCCGGAAATCCGTGTGTCCTTGCCAATCAGCACCTTGCTGCGACCGGCATGCCCCAGGACCCGGCCCGCCGCCCAGCCCAGTTTGACCATGAACTCCGGGGTGATCTGCCCCTCACCGACCCGTCCGCGGATGCCATCGGTACCGAAATACTTGCGCATGGCGCTTCCTTCACCTCAAATTAACGAGTGCCCATCAACTTTCCGGTTGCCGGCGGAAAGTTGAGATGCTGTGGTTATTAGAAAAGGATAAAAAGATAAGGCCCATCCAAAAAGGCAACAACAAAGGCGTAAACCTTGGAAATCAGTCAGCGCCAATGCTTGTAACATGCGGATACAGGGCCGAAAGTCCCCATTAGCATTTACTGATACTTTCCCGCAACAGGCTTTGCGGAGGGGACTCAAGGATGCCTCTGCCTGGCCTGGTAGAGGCCTCTGGAAGCCATTACCCGTCCCCCGGCAGTCCCGATCCCGCACCCGTCCTTGGCGCGGGACCGGGCTCCCAGCCACGCCCCGGGTGAGGGCAGTGGTCATGCCACCCGTAGCAGGGCCAGCGTCACCTGGAGCGCATCCCGCGTGGCGGCGACGTCGTGGACCCGGATCACCCTGGCCCCCCGCTCCACCGCCAGGACGGCCGCCGCCAGGCTGCCGGCCAGCCGCTCGCCCACCTCGCGCCCGGTAAGGGCGCCGATCATTGACTTCCGGGACAGGCCCACCAGCAGCGGCGGCCCCAGGGCGGCCAGGGTGGGGAGCCCCGCCAGGAGGGCGAGATTATGCTCCAGCG
>JAGVUH010000146.1 GCA_019136395.1 Gammaproteobacteria bacterium | reverse complement strand
CTACCACCCCATCATCGAATCGCCCTACCGCTGGCGCGATTGGGCGGCCCGGGAAGATGGCATCAGCGGCGATGAACTGCTGGCCTTCATCGCCCAGGACACCGCGATCCGGCCCGATGGAGTCGCCGGCCTGGGGCTGTTCCGTTATCTGCGCGGGCTGGCCGGCACTGGCGCGAAGGGCAGCCAGCGCGAAGTCATCGCCAACGTCTTCGGCGGCGTGCAGAACCGCATGGTCAGCGGTTATCTGCTGCGCGACATCATCAACAAGATCAATGGCATCCACTTCAGCGCCAGCGAGGAGATCCACACCCTCTCCCACCTCTATGAATCCATGCTCCGGGAGATGCGCGACGCGGCGGGGGACTCCGGCGAGTTCTACACCCCACGTCCCGTGGTGCGGTTCATGGTCGCGGTGACGGCCCCCAAGCTGGGCGAGACCCTGCTGGACCCCGCCTGTGGTACTGGCGGCTTCCTGGTGGAGGCTTACGATCACATTGTCGGTCAGGTCAGGACCCCGGAGGACCGACGCCTCCTGCAACGCCAGACTCTGCACGGCCAGGAGGCCAAGCCGCTACCCTACATGCTGGCGCAGATGAACCTGCTACTGCATGGCCTGGAGGCGCCCATGATCGCCTACGGCAATACCCTGGCCGGCAAGCTCACCGACATCGGCGAGCGCGAACGGGTGGACGTCATCCTCACCAACCCGCCCTTCGGCGGATCAAGGCCAACTTCCCGGCCGACAAGCAGACGGCGGAAACCGCCCTGCTCTTCCTCCAATACATCATGCGCAAGCTGCGCCGCCAGCCCAAGCCAGGCCGTGCCGCCGTGGTCGTGCCCAACGGCACCCTGTTCGGCGATGGTGTTTCGGCCCGCATCAAGGAAGAACTGCTGGGCGAGTTCAACCTGCATACCGTCGTCCGGCTGCCCCAGGGCGTCTTCGCTCCCTACACCGACATTCCGGCCAACCTGATTTTCTTCGACCGCACCGGCCCCACGGGCGACATCTGGTACTACGAGCTGCCGTTGCCGGAGGGGCGCAAGAAATACAGCAAGACCGCGCCCCTGCAATACGAGGAGTTCGCTGCCTGTCTCGCCTGGTGGAACCAGCGGGAAGGGAACGCCCAGGCCTGGAAGATCGACTTCGCCGCCATCAAGGCCGATGCCCGCACCCGTGCCGAACCGCTCTGGAAGCAGGCTGAAACCGAACGCCAGGCCGCCATTGAGCTCGGCAAGCTGTTGCGGGAGATCGACCTCGAACTCGCCGCAGCAAACGGGTCGACAAGGAAGGCCGCCCTCGAAGCCGAGCAGCGCGACCTCAAGCGCCGCCAGCAGGCGCACGAGGACGCCGCCAAGGCTGCCCAGCGGGAAGGCGATGCCATCTACTGGCCCATCTACAACCTGGACCTCAAGAATGCCTATGCCAAGGCCGGCCTGGAACATGCCGACCCGAAAGACCTGGTGGCGGCGATGCGCGCCAGGGAGCAGGACGTGATGCGCCTGCTGGCGGAAATCGAGGCCCTGGTGAGCGAGGCCTGACCATGGCTAAACCCAAGCTCCCCACCGCCTACGGCGACGTCCACACCGGCATCGTCGAACTGCTGGAGTCCGCCCGGCGTGCCGCCGCCCGCAGCGTCAACGCCCTGATGACCGCCAGCTATTGGGAGATCGGCCGACGCATCGTCGAGTTCGAGCAGGGTGGTAAGGGTCGGGCCGAATATGGGCAGCAATTGCTCAAACGTCTCTCCGCCGACCTGACAGCGCGATTTGGCCGAGGCTTTGGGGTGATCAATCTCCAGCAGATGCGCAATTTCTACCTGTTCTGGCCGCAGGAGCAGATTTATCAGACACCGTCTGATAAATCCTTACCCACCGAGATTCCGCAGACACCGTCTGCAAAATCATCCCCTCACCCAATTCGCCAGACACCGTCTGGACAATTGGCGAACCTCGCCACCCTGGCGACCCGCTTCCCGCTGCCCTGGTCGGCCTACGTGCGACTGCTGTCAGTGAAGAGCGAGGCCCTGCGCTGCCAGGGGATCACCGACCTCAAGGCCGGCCGCTTCAGCTACGCCGACGCGGGCTAGATGCACATCTACCTCAACTACGCCCGCGAGCACTGGATGAAGCCCGGCGAGAATCCGCCCGTCGGCCTCATCCTCTGCGCCGACAAGGGCGCGGCCGAGGCGCACTATGCCCTCGACAACCTGCCCAGCAAGATACTCGCCGCCGAATACCGGACCCTGCTGCCCGACGAGAAACTGATCGCCGAGGAGTTGGAGCGGTCGCGGCGGGAGTTGGAGGCACGACAGTTGACTAAGCCCAAGACGGAGGGTGAGGCATGAGCAGCCGGCAAGGCATCGCCCTCGGCGAGCTGCTACGCCGGTCAGATGAGGCAGCCGTTCTCGCCCCCGAAGATGAGTATCACGAGGTGACGATCAAGCTATGGGGCAAAGGCGTCATCAGTCGTGGCAAGGTGCGCGGCGGCGAAGTCGGAACCACACGCCGCTTCGTGCGCGCCAACCAGCTCATACTTTCCAAGATTGACGCCCGCAATGGCGCTATTGGCCTGGTGCCACCGGAGCTCGATGGCGCAATTGTCAGCAACGATTTCCCGTCGTTTGCGGTCGACACGGACCGCATTGACCCCACATTCCTTGGTTGGCTGGTACGTTCGACGCAGTTCGTGGAGCTATGCAAGGCATCAAGCGAGGGAACGACCAACCGGGTACGCATCAAGGAAGATCGCTTCCTCGGACAACAGATTCCGCTCCCACACCTCGCCGAGCAGCATGCCATCGCCACCCGCCTCGACACGCTGGAAGACAAGGCCAGGCAAGTGACGGAGCATCTCGACGCCATCGAGGCCGACGCTGCTCGTCTGTTGACGGTGCGCTTTCGCGAGGCTATTGCCGATGCACCCTATCGCCCGATGGCCGAGGTCGCCCCCTTGATTCGGCGCGAGGAGGAGATCAACCTTGAAGGCAGCTACCCCGAGTTGGGCATCCGTTCCTTCGGCAAGGGCACATTCCACAAACCGCCGCTCCATGGCGCCGAGGTGGGCAGCAAGCGCCTGTTCCGCATCGAGGCCGGAGACCTCCTGTTTTCCAACGTCTTCGCCTGGGAAGGCGCCATCGCCGTGGCCGAGCCGGAGGACACCGGACGTTTCGGCTCCCATCGCTTTATCACTTGCCTGGCACATCGCCGTCTCGCCAGTGCCGACTTTCTGCGCTACTACTTCCTGACCGACGAAGGCATGGAGAAGATCGGCAAGGCTTCGCCCGGCGGTGCAGGACGCAACCGCACACTCGGCTTGGAAAAATTGATGGCCATCGAGGTGCCCGTCCCCTCATTGGAAATCCAGCAGGCCTTCGACGCCCTGCAAGCCAAGATCACCGAACTGAAGACCAAACACGCCGTCATCCGCGCGGCCAACGCCGCCCTCGTTCCGGCAACTTTGGCGCGGCTGTTCTCCGCGACGGCTTGAGCATGCAGTTCATTCTGAATGGCCCTGGTGAGGCCAGTGCCACACCCTGTACCGGCGATGCTGGGGTGTAAACGCGGTCAATACACGCTCCTCTGACTCCTTACTTCCATCTTTCCTTCCCTGCCCATGCTGCTCCGCGACCCCATTCACGGCGATATCGAGCTGAGTTCGCTCGAAACGGCGCTGATCGACCTGCCCGTCATGCAGCGCTTGCGCGGTATCAAGCAACTGGGCACGGCCTACCTGGTCTATCCCGGCGCGCTGCATACG
Source organism: Gammaproteobacteria bacterium (assembly GCA_019136395.1). The sequence goes on along the minus strand of JAGVUH010000146.1, from coordinate 5,582 downwards.
CGCTTTGATCACGCCATCGGCGTCTGCGCCCTGTCCCACCGCATCGTCGCTAGTCTGCGCCGTGCCGGCTTTGCGGTGACCGCCGAGCAGGAGGCTATTATTGGCGCGGCGGCCCTGTTGCACGACGTGACCCACGTGCCCTTCGGGCATACGCTGGAAGACGAGCGCCGCCTCTTTGCCCGTCATGACAAGGGGGCGCGGCTGGCCCGCCTGCTGGACGACGAACTGGGCGACGCCCTGGACTGGTTGGGTATGCGGCGGGAGGTGGGGGCCCTGCTTGGCCAGGCCGGCCCGGAGGCAACATCCACCTGGGCGCGGGAGATCGTCTCCGGCACTATCGACGCCGATCTGCTGGACTATCTGCGCCGTGATAGCTTTTTCGCCGGCCTCGCCCACGACTACGACGACCGCATCCTGCGCGCCTTCGCCCTCCATGACGACCGCCTGGTGCTGCGCCTGGTCAAGCGGGGCATGGATCGGCCCGACACCCGCTCCGAGATCGTCGGCGTCCTGCGGTTGCGCTATTTTCTGACCGAGCGGGTTTACTACCACCACACCAAGGTGGTCGCCGGGGCCATGATCTCCAAGGCGGTGGAACTGGCCCACGACCAGGGCCTGCTGGGGGAGGATGACCTACTGGACCTTAACGACTGGACCCTGCTTAACCGCCTGGCCCATTGTGGTCAACCGGAGGCGGCGGCCCTGGCACGGCAAGTGCTAAATCGCGACCTGCTCAAGCGTGGCTACGTCGTGTCCGGGCGCGGCGTGCCCCTGCCATTGCGGGAGACCTGGGTGGCCCGCTATCACGCGGCCCGCGACGAGCGGGCGCGGGTGGAGCGGGAGATCGCCGCCGCCCTCGGTCTGCCATTTTCCCAGGTCATCCTCTACTGTCCGGCCCTGACCATGATGAAGGAGGCCGATGTGGCGGTGGAGACCAGCCGGGGCCTGGCGCGGCTGAACGATCCCGGCCAGGATGCCTATACCGAGATTGGCGCCCTGCAGGAGCGCTACGCGGGGTTGTGGCGATTCTACGTCTTCGTGCCGGCCCAGGCCGCCCGCCGAGCCGCGGCGGTGGCGGGCGAGATGTTCGGCATCCCGTGCGAATTTAGCGGCGCCTGAAATTGTACCTACGCCGCGCGCGGCTTAAAGGTCAGTTCCAGGCCCAAGCCGCGCGCTACCTTAAGGATCGTGGCGAAACTTGGCTGGCTGCGGCCGGATAATGCTTTGTGCAACCCTTCGCGACTCATGCCGATCTGCACAGCCAAGCGGGACAGATTGCGCGTCCGGGCAATGGTACCCAAGGCATGGGCGATAAGGCGGCCATCGCCCTCGTCCTCAGCCAGACAGGCCTCCAGGTACAGGCGGATATCCTCGTCGTCGTGTAAATAGTCGACGCTGTCGTAGGTGGTGAAGGTGTCGGTCTGGTCAGGCATTGCCTCAATCCTCAGTCTTTTGGCGCCAGGCGCGCACCAGTTGGCGCGCGTTGCGGATGTCTTGCGTCTGACTGCCCTTGTCGCCTCCCGTGAGCAGAACAATCAGGGTGTTGCCTTCGCGCAGGTAATACAGACGATAACCCGGCCCACAAAAGATGCGAGCCTCATGCAACCCCTCCCCCAACGACTTGTTATCGCCTAGGTTTCCCAGTCGCATGCGGTCGATCCGGGCCAGGATCGCCGCTCTGGCGCGCTGATCTGACAGCGCGTTAAGCCAGGTATCAAAGGTACTGGTCTTGATCACGCGAAACATTGGTGAACTCTAGTTCACGCATCAGCCAGTGGCAATCCCCCTACTCCATACCGATTTAGCGGGGGGCTCTGGGGCGCAACCGGGAAAGTGTCGGTGTATTCCATGTGAATACTCCAGCGCGTGACGTTAACATTGTTTTCGTGGCGTCCAGTCGTATCTCTGTAATCCCGACAGGGTGAGGACACGCACTCATCCGCGGTTTCAGGAGGGCCAACATGAGCGGTTGCTATTGTGATCAGACCTGCGCGGCGACGGGTGCCGTCAGTCCGCGTTTTCGCCAGGCCCTGTGGGTGGCCTTGGTGATCAATGCCATCATGTTCGCGGTGGAGATCGTCGCGGGCATGCGGGCGGGGTCCATGTCACTGTTCGCCGACGCGCTGGATTTCGCCAGCGACGCCGCCAACTACGGCATCTCCCTGGCGGCCCTGTCCATGGGGCTGGCGTGGCGTGCCCGCGCGGCCTGGGTGAAGGGCGCCTCGATGTTCGCCTTCGGCCTGTTCGTGATCGTCCGGACGGCCTGGGCGGCCTATCAGGGGCAACCTCCGGAACCCATCACCATGGGGGCCGTCGCTTTCCTGGCCCTGCTGGCCAATGGCGGCGTGGCCCTGATGCTCTACACCTTTCGCGATGGCGATGCCAACATGCGTTCGGTCTGGTTGTGCAGCCGCAACGACGCCATCGGTAACCTGGCGGTCATGCTGGCCGCCGCGGGCGTGTTCGGCACCGGCCAGGGGTGGCCCGATCTCGCCGTGGCCGCGGTCCTGGCCGGGCTGGCCCTGTCCGCCGGCTGGTCGGTGATGAGGCAGGCCGCGCGGGAATTGGCCAGCCCCCCTCACTTTGCGGCACCCGAACGGGTCACCCTCGCGATCGATAGTGAAATCAGGCGTCGCCCGGGATAGATCCAGATAAAACTGGACAGACTGGAGTAACCCTTTAGACCCCCCTCTCTCCAACCCTCCCCCGCGAGGGGGGGAGCAAGAGAATCAGCAAGTTGCGCCCCCGAAGCCCTCCTAGGGCGCGAGGGGTCTTAACGAATATTGCGCCAAACTATAAGGCTGTGGCAGCCACGCGCTGCAGGAGGTGAAATGGACGCCGCCTAAGCCTTCGCCCAGTGGGGGCGCTACCGCCCGCGCCACCTGGCTACGCCAGGCCCCCTTCCCGGCGGTGTGGCGTCAGCGAGGACGCCTCGTCAGCCTGGCCAGCATCGACCACGATGCGGTTACGCCCGCCTTCCTTGGCGCGATACATGGCGGTGTCGGCGCACCGCAGGGCATCCTCCTCGTCCCCCGCGCCGTCGAACAGGGCCACGCCGATGCTTGCCGTGCAGCGGTGATCGACCGTGCCCGCGCCGTCCGGGCGGGTGAGCCGGTAGGGTTCGGACAGACCTTCGAGGATCTTGCCCGCGATGCGTTCGGCTTGCTCGCGGGCCAGGGCCTCGTCCCCGTCCAGGTCGCCCAGCAGCACGACGAATTCGTCACCGCCGAAGCGCGCAACCGTGTCGGTGGCGCGCAGGCTGCCCTGGAGGCGCTGGGCGACATCGATCAGCAGGAGGTCGCCGACCTCGTGGCCGTGGGTGTCGTTGAGTGGCTTGAAATTGTCGAGGTCGAGAAACATCAGGGCCGCATGCCGGCGGTTGCGCTTGGCCGCGGCGATAATGCGCTCGATGCGGTCATGCAGCAAACGCCGGTTGGGGAGCCGGGTGAGGGGATCGAAAAAGGCCAACTGGTGGATCTGCTCCTCCAGCCGGCGGCGCTCGGTGATGTCGTTGGCGAGGGAGACGACTTCCCGTGGCTCGCCGTGCCGCTCCGGCAGCCAGGCATTGAACCACTCGCAGGTCAGCACCCGGCCGTCCCGGGTCAGGTTGTCATTGATGCGATGGGCCGGGAGTAGGTCCTGCTCCTGGTCCAGGTCCGACAGCTTCGGCGCCAGGCGGTCCCGCTCCGCCGCCGGCAGGAGGAAATCGACGAAGCGCTTGCCGAGTACCTCCTCGCGGGTCCAGCCGAAGAGGCTCTCGGCCTGGCGGTTCCAATCGGTGACAATGAAGCCCGCGCGCCAGACCAGGCCCGCCGAGGGCGAGGTCTGAAAAATGATGCGGTGGCGCTCCTCGCTCCGGGATTTCTCGGCGAGGGCCAGGGCGAGGCGGCGGTTGACCCGATAGATATAGAGGGCGATGGCGCTGACGGCCGTCAGCAGGGCCAGGGCGATAAAGAGTTTGGTCAGGTCGGGAGGGGTGTCCGGCTCGTAAAGAAAACCTTCCAGCGAGAAGTCGGGGGGCAGCAGGCCCAGATCGGCATAGGTCTTGGCGATATGGCGCCAGCGACCCTGGTTCATGTAGCCGACTTCGACCAGGTCGGCGCGGAGCAGGGGCGCCATGCGCTGGGCCTCGAACCGATAGAAGTCCCGCGGATGCTGCCGGGAATACTTGGCGACGATCAGGTCGGCGATTTCCTCGGGGTGCTCCATCGCATAGCGCCAGCCGCGGAGGCTGGCGTCCCGGAAGGCGCGCACCCGTTGGGGATGGGCCTCCAGTTCCTGCTCGGTGGTGAAGAGATTGTCACCGTAAAAGTCGATGCCGCCCATGCGGGGGCTGTAGGTCTGATAAGCGCTACCGGCGCGGTCGAGATAGTAGGGCTCGTAGGTGTCGTAGGCGCTGATGGCGTCCACGTCGCCTTGAATAAATTCCTCGTAGTGCTCCGCATGGCCGAGGGGTACCTGGACAAGCTGGTCAAGGGTGATGCCTTCCTGCTTGAGATAGGCGATCAATTCGTCGGACTGGGGTTCGAGCATGACGCGCTTACCCGCGAGGTCGCGGATGCCCGGGATACCCTGGGTGGCGTCGCCCCGTCGGACCAGCAGCACTAGCGGCGAGTGCTGGAAGACCACCGCCAGCACCACGACCGGCTGACCGGCCTTGCGGGCCAGCAGCAGGCTGCTGGTGCCGACACCGTACTGGGCATTGCCGGCCAATACGGATGCCACGGGGTCGATGTAGGGGCCGCCTTCCCGTAGCAGCACATTCAGGCCGGCTTCGCGGTAGTAGCCCTTTTCCAGGGCCGCGTAATAGCCGGCAAACTGAAAGGCGTGGGTCCACTTGAGCTGGAGGGTGACGGTCTCCAGCGCCCAGGCCGGTGACAGGGCCAACAGTGACAGGGTGCAGACCCAGAGGCAGGCGAGCATTACCCCCCGCCGGAGGGCACGATGGAGGATGGCAAGGAGGGGGAGAGGGGGCATGGCGGCGCTAGCATAATCGGCATGGATCGCAATGGATACTTTTCAAGCGCGCGGCAAATCATTCAAAGGGCCAAAGGCTAAAGGCCAAAGGCCAAAGGCCAAAGGCCAAAGGCCAAAGGCCAAAGGCCAAAGGCCAAAGGCCAAAGGGCCAAAGGCCTAAGGGCCAAAGGACCATAACTTCGCAACGAGGTTCGCGGCGGACCAGTCTTCAGGAGGGGCGGCTATCTTGAGCACTCGGAGCGAACAGGGGCGCCAGTTCGTCGCCGAAATAGGTCAGGGCATTGCGCACCGGCAGGGGCAGGCCGCCGCCGAGGGCGCAGAGGGACCCATCTTCCAGGGTGGCGAGGAGGTCCGCGAACAGGGCGCGGTCGATCTTGCGTCCCTGGTGGAGGGCACCTTCCAGCAGTTCCTGGCCCCGGCGGGTACCGATGCGGCAGGGGAAGCACTTGCCGCAGGATTCCCGCGCCGCGAAGGCGAACAGGTGGATGAGGAGTTCTGCCAGGGGGAAGTGCGCGGGGATGGCGACGATGCCGGCGTGGCCCAGCAGGAAGCCGTGATGGGCGAAGGACTCGAAGTCCAGGGTCAGGTCGGCCACCTTGCTGGCG
>JAGVUH010000326.1 GCA_019136395.1 Gammaproteobacteria bacterium | reverse complement strand
GCGACGGCGCAGCAGGGCCCGAATCCACAGGGCGAAGATGCGTTTGAGTTCCGGCTGGCCCGCCAGCCAGTCATTGAGCAGATCAATCAGCCGCAGCAGATCCCGATCATTGGCCGGGTGCTCGAAGCGGATGACGGCGGCGACCAGGTTGCGCATCGCCGCCAGATCCTCCTCAGGATAGTCATTCTCGTCGATGAGCAGGTACTTGAGCCGCGGCAGGTAGTCGGCCACCAGGCCGGGTACCTGGGGCAGCAGCGTCGCCAGATCCACGGATGCGGTCCAGGCCGGGTCCCCGTTGTAGAGGACGATGGGCAGCACCGGTGGCAGCGGGTGTCCCGGTTTGACTTCCTCGCGGCGGATCAGGTCCTGATAGAGCAGGCCGACGTAGACCAGCATCCGCACCGCCATGAAGGGATCGACGGTGCTTTGGAACTCGATGAGGATGTATAAGTAGAGCCAGTCCTCGCCGGTCCTGACGCGCCAGACCACGTCGTCACTGCGCTGGCGCAGGTCGTCCGCGACATAGCTGGCGGGGACCTTCTCCAGGGTGGTGTAATCCAGCCCGTGCAGCCAGTCATCGGGGATGAAGCCCAGCACCAGATCCCGCACCACCTCGGGGGCGGAGAAGAGCAGTTTGTAGCCAGCGTCGTCGTCTTGGGGCATGGGGGTGATTGTAAGGGGATTGGGCGGGGGTGGCGACCGGTACACAGGTGTCGCTCACCACCCGGCTGGATGGACCATGGCTGACCAACGGGGATTGGCACGCTGAGCAGCGGCCCCCCCAGGTGGAGGGCGAACGGGAATTGCGGGCCGCGGCTTAGGGCCTGATCTGCTGCCAGATACCTATTGCCGTTATTTCATTTGCTTGCCTCAACTAAGGCAAGAGGCAACTGGCCTTTTTAGGATCAATGATCACCATGGACATCACCTGGGCGATGCCCTGCTGGTGGCCCTGGCGCGGCGGCTCGAGAACAGCCTGAGTCAGGGCGACTCCGTGGCGCGCGTCGGCGGCGATGAGTTTGGCATTCTACTCACCGGCCCGACGGCGCCCTTCGAGGGTCTTGAGGCCGCGCATTGGCTGCTGAACCAGGTCAATCTCCCGATCGAGGCCCGGGGCCAGCGCCTGCACCTCTCGGGCAGCATGGGCGTCACCCTCTTTCCCACGGATAGCGGTGGACCGGACGCCCTCCTGCATCATGCCCACCAGGCCATGGAAGCAAGGCCCAGTACACCCTTCAGGCCCGGCATCACCGACTTCATGTACGGGTGGCGGGACTGGTCGAAAAGGCCAAGGCCGGTAAGGGTAAACGCCAGCGGGCGCGGCTCTCCGAGCTTGATGCCTTGGGCGAGGAACTGGTCGGCAGGGTGCGGGCGCTTGGGGACTAGCGGGGGGCAAGCCGCGGATGCCCAGGTCCGCGGCAGGATGCCCTCCCTTTTAGCGAACCCCCACGCGGTTCACGGGGCCGCCACGGTTCATGGGCTGCACCCCCACCCCGGGCGCGCCGATCCCGACCCCGGGCGCTACGCCGACGCCCGGCGCGCCGACCCCAACCCCAGGTCTGACGCCGACCCCGGGCGCCCCGACGCCAACGGTGGACCGCCGGGCGACCCCGGCATAGCTGACGGGGGTGGCGGGACGACCGACCACCGCCGCGGCGGTGGCGACCAGGAAACCGGGCTGGGTGGGCCCGAAGTGGCCATTAGCCAGCCAGCCGGCGGTAGCCAGGCCAACCATGAGTACAACCCTGGGGTTAATGCGAGTCATGAGCTTTCTCCTTGGGGAATTTACTTGGGCAATTCGTCAAGTTCGGCAAGGGCATCCGGGCTCAGTTGGGTGGCGTTGGCTGGTGGCAGGAAGGTGAAGGCATCGGCCGCTGGCACCACGTCGGTTTTCCAATGCTTGACCCGCAGGGTGTATTGCGGGGCGTTATTCACCGTTTTGCTGGTGATCACCATCTTGCGCGGCATCGGCCGGTCACCGACCTCAACCCATAACTGCCAGTCCGTATCAAAGTTGCGGAAGGCCAAATGCTCACATTCCACGCCGTCGATGACACCGCGGCCAATATGCTTGGCCTCCAGTACCCCGGCCACCAGGGTGTCATAGGACTTCGACTGGAGCAGGTCCGCCCCCGGCAGGGCGACACCATGACCCGCCCGCAGGGCCTCCAGCAACTGGTCCACGCTCCCCGGTGCCTCCAATTGGGCATAGCCATTGAGATTCTTGCCGAGGATGCTCACGGTCTTGCCATCGAAGACCATCTCCACGTCGGCATAGCCGCCTTGACGGTGAGCGCGCAGTTTGTCCGGGCGGCTCAAGAGCACCTCGCCGGAATTGGTGAACTGGAGTTTCTCCAATTCCGGGGTGATGACCTCGATATCGCTGTCAAAGGTCAGTTCGATGGTTTGCTGGCTGCCCATAAAGTCCGACATGGCCTTGAGAATGGCCTTGGCATCGTCGCCCGCCTCGGCCTGGGCGCCGGAGGAGGCCGAGATCAGCGCCCCCGCCAGAATCAGGCCACGGCTAGCCAGGCGGAGGCGGTTGGGGATGAGTCCGAGGTGACTTGCTTGCATATGGGGATCGACTCCTGGGGTGGGTTCTAGATGGCGTGGGGCCAAGGAGGTTGGTTGAAGATTGGTTGGAAAACTGGGGTGGTTAATCCACCGTCACCACCACGTAGCGGCTGCCACTGGCCTGATAGTAGGTTCCCCCGCATTGATACAGGGAAGTCCCTTCGATGATGACCGTCCGACAGCCCGCGGGCAGGGTCGCCGCATAGACGGAGGTCGCATAGATCATGCGGCGGCTGGTGCGGCGGGCCACGCCGGCATAGCTCATGGGGGTCAGGGGCCGGCCAATCACGGCCTGCGCCTGGGGGACGACCAGCCCGGCATCGAGGGCGACCTCCACGGCCAGGACCGAGAACAGCGCCAGGGTCGCGAGGAGGATGGCTTGAGACATTTTGTTGAACACGTGACTACCTCGGATAGCAGTTAAGGGCGTTATAACCGGCAATCGTCCAGAATAATTACCGCTTAGAGGCCTGGATGTCTGACCTTTCGCGACAGGCCGCGGCGGGCCTGTCGCCGGGATCCACGGTAGGGGCAAGCCTTACCAACGGAAGGTGACCCCCAGGGCCGGGCCGGTCATGCTCACCTTTTGCAAGGCCTCATCACCGGTCGTCGCGTAGTTGAGGGTGCGCCAGGCCAGCAGCAGATCGCCCCAGTCCAGGCGATAGCCGACCCCAACCAGGCCTTGCCAGCTCCAATTTGAGTAATTGCCTACACCGACATCGAGATAGTAGGGCAGAAACCACTGATGCGCATCGCCCAGGAACAACTCCCCCCGTACCCCGACAAAGCCATCCCAGACGTCCAGCCGTTGAGAACGGCTGATGGAGGGTGACAGGAGGCCATCGGGACCGGAGAAACCCAGGCCAGTTTCGGTGTCCAGGCCCAGGTAGCGGATACCGCCCAAGAGGTCCAGCGTCCCCGCGACACCCCGGGCAAGGGTGTAGCCGGCGGCGCCTTGCCAGATCAGGGCTTGAACCTTGACATCGATATCCCGGTCGATCGCAACAGGTTCGGCGCCCAAGGGCCCTTGCACCTGCTTGATGCGCCCATCCTGATGGCCAAAGTCGGTGTAGATCAGATCCGTGATCAGGGACCAGTTCCCCTTGCGCGCCTCCAGGGTGCCCATCAGGCCAAATTTGAGGTTGCTGAGGTAGCTGTCTGGCTTGACCTCCACCTCGACGCTCTGGCCGCCACCCCAGGGGTTCGTTTGCTGGAGCCGCTGTTCGATATTCGGAAACCACAGATAGGGCGTGAAGTTGTAATGCCATTGCCCGTCGTAACTATCCACCTTGGCGGCCAGGGCGGAACCGGTTGACGCCAGGAGACTGAAGCCAGTCATCGCCATCCAGGCTACCGCTTGCAATAACGGCTTATTCATCTTGGTTTGCCTTTCTAAGGGTTGTTCAAGGTGGGGGACCAAGATCCTATTTTTGGTGCCTGGCCTGCCGCGCCAGGGCTCTCGGTCGATTGGTCCTCCGCCCCTGGCGGGACCGCCGCCGGGGAGGTCGGTCCCGCCTTGAGCTTATCAGTAGAGAGACCGGCGCCACATACGCCGGTCTGCCCCGGCAAAGGAGATCGGGGTGAGCGGCCTGCCGATGATGTCAATAAACAAGGAGGCCGCGCCCCCGCTGGCCGGAGGCTTGCCTTCCAGCAACTCAACCTCGTAGCTCAGATCCCGCCCTGCCAGCCGCGGGTTGCGCAGGGTCATGACGACGTTGTCCATGGTCGCGCCCTCCACCACGGCGAGGGTGGCATTGGGCGGGTCGGACTTGAAGCTGTCCGCGCCCTCGCTCCAGAAGGGGACGAAGTTTGCAGTGGCCATGTGGCCGGCAAGCCGGTCCGGGCGATCCGAAAACAGAATGGTGATGGGGCTGATGCCGGTAAGGGTGAGCCGTCCGTCGGCGTAGGTCACGCCCTCGGCACTTTGCACGAAGAGGAACTGGGGCTTCGCGTGGGCCTCGCCCTCCTTGTGCTCCGTGGCCTGGACCGTCTTCAGAGTGAGCGCCAGCGGTGCGAGCAGGGCCGCGCCAGCAATCAGGTTGCGTCGAGTGGTCATGAGGTTCTCCGATGTTGCCTTGAGTTACGCCCAACCGGGAGGGCTCCCGGTTGGGCGTGGAGTCAGTTGGAGTGGGTGCCAGGGGGGTTACATTGCCGCCGCCCGCTCTCCCCTGACTGCCAGGATGGGGCGATCCAGCGTGTCAGGGGTCCGTGGGAGCGGGATACCGTATCAGCCCTGGCGCAAGCCGGTCAGGGCTGCTGTGTTGTCCAGTCCTAGGGTCTTTCCACCGCAATGGCCAATTCGTCGGCGACCTGCACCGTCACGGCGCTACCCGGTGTAATCTGCGTCAGGTCGATGCTCGGGTTCACACTCACCGTACGCTTGCGTCCATCGGGGAGCTTAAGGGTCACGTGGCGGCTGGGAGCGTCCACGGCAACTACGCTGGCCGTCACCTCCGTCGTTGTCGCTATCATGCCGCCCGGCATCGCCCCCTTCGGCGCCAACGCGATCGCAGCCCCTTCGCCGACGCTGGGTGGGGTACCCTGAGGCCGCAGGAACACGGCCAGCGCCTCGGTCAGCGTGACGTTCACGTGGTCGCCCACCTTGATCTGGTCGAAATTGACGGCCCCCTTGCCCACCTTATAGGTTGTCCGCTTGCCGTTCTGACCGGCCAGGGTAACCGTGCGATTGCGCTGATCCACCGCCTTGACGGTCGCGGTCATGCGAACGGTCTCGACCGCAATGGCACCTGGCTCCGTCTGGTCCTCCGTCCCCAGGGTGCTACAGGCCGTGAACAGGGGCAGGGCCGCCGCCAGGAGGGATATACGGGTCATTCTCAACAACTTTTTGTTCATAGGGTTTAGGGTTAACCTCGTTGCAGGGTCAATAATCCGGACCGGGACAATGTCCCGATCCGGTGCTAAAGGGTCGTGTTTCACTGTGCTCACCCAACTGAAGAAGTAAGGGATCAAGACCCGCCTAAGGCTGGAGCTCGATCTCGCCTGGCCGCCAGGTCTTGTTGAACCAGGGCTCCAGGGGGCCATAGAGGCGCAGGATCATGAACCAGCCCTTGCCCGGGATGGTCTGGATCCAGTTGTTATCCTTGCCCTCGGGTGCCTTGGGGCCGAACCAGACATCCACCGAGCCGTCGGCATTGACCTTCATGGCCTTGTTCTGGCTGCTGACGCTCGGGGCCGGCTGGTCGGTCTGGAGCATCGAGCGGGTCTGGGTGTCGTAGACGATGACCGACCAGAAGTCCTTCACCGGGATGTGGGGTGGCAGGTGCAGCTTATAGGTCTTGGCGCCTTCGAATGGATGACCGTGGGAATCCAGCGCGGTCCAGGGGTATTGAGACCCTTTGCCGACCATCTTCTCCTCCATGGCAGGCGTTACCCCGGTCGCGAAATAGTAGAAAAAGGCCGCGCCATCGAGGTTGGCGACCCCCGGCGATACCTCGAACTTATAGCCGCCGAAAAATGGCAGGCGCCAGTGGCTGTCCGGATAGAAGAAGGCATCCTTCTCGCGGATCTTGAAGGCCAGGGTGCGGGCGGTGACCGCGCCGATGTTGGCCGCATCCGCCAAGATCTTCTTCATCCGCTCGTCCGGGGCGAACGGCTTGCCCTTCTGGATGCCGATCGAGGCGAATAGACCCAAGGTAGTTGGGTCCGAGCCCTCGCTCGGCTCCTCCTGGATGACCTTATCGAGCAGCTCCCAGAACGAGTAGTCGCCAGGGGCGACGAAGTTGGCGGGGACGCCCGAGGCGTTGGCGAACTTCACAGGGGTGGGATTGGCTGCATCGGCCAGCGGATAGATCTTCAGGTGCTGCTTGACCGACTCGACGCCGGGCTTGGGCGATCCATCCACGAGAAAGGTCCGAAAAGGTACCCAGTTCCCGTAAGTGCTGGGGCGCACGACGAAGTAACCTTCGGGGACCTCGCCGGTGTAGCCGGGGGGCAGGATCAGGTACTTGCCGCCCTTGCCCTGGTCGGCCCCGGTGATGCCGACATCGGCAACCCAGCGATACCAGAAGTCGTCGATAAGACCCAGGGATATGGGCGGGATCTCCACCACCACCGGTCCCTGGCGCGTATCGATCCAGATGAAGTTATAGATGGTGTTGTTGTTCGCCGTCAGCTCGACGGTCTTGGGGTCGACCAGGGTCTCCCAGATGACGTTCGTCTGGTTGTCAGGCCCGAACTGGCGCATGGAGTCGCGCATCCCGGCCTGATTCACGATCGGGATCGCGAGCAGATAGGCCTGCAGGGCGCGGGACCGATCCAGGTTGTCGTAGATCTTCTCGACGGTGTCGTGCCGGGGAACGCCGTCCATCGAATGGAGCGTACCAATGGAGGTTTCGAGCTGGTCCGGGGTGGCCACGCTCGGTGCGATCGGCGTGGTCATCTTGTATTCCTTGGCCATGACTGAAGCCACTAGGGCGGCAACCAAGGCCATACCTAACAAAATACGTTTCATAATCAATCTTTTATTTTGTCTGTCGTTAGGTGGCAAGGCGCTGGGCATTCCGGGAATACGGGATGACCAGCGCGTTCAACGATTATCCCGAGGCTACTCGCTCGCCTTGTTATTGCGATCGGCCTCTGCCAGCTTCTTGATGTCCTGAGGCGACAACTCCGGTCGGTCCACCTTGATCGTCAATTTGTTCAGCTTGGCGGTCAGCGGGAAGGGCGGCTGGTAGTCGGCATCGTTCACGCCAGTGAGGGTGTCGGAGCCGATGTCGAAGCTCTCATCCCATTGCAGGATCATGGGCAGGGTATGCGGCAGGGTGATGGTCTGGACTGCCTGGCCGTCCACCTTGAGGGTGCCCGTGCCGGGGCGACCCAGGCCACTCATGTTGTTGAAGGCGAGGGTGCCGACCCCGAGTCCGTCGTATTTGAAGTCGAACTCGAGAGTGTGCTTGCCGGGCGTAAGCACCTCGGGACCCTCCCATTTCACCCGCTTGAGGTCGATGAGGTTCCAGAGGAACACCGGCTTGCCCTTGAGCAGATAGAAGCCATAGCCGGCGAAACGCCCACCCGAGGTCAGGATCATGCCTTCCGCGCCGCCCGCCGGCACCTCGATGTCCGCGGTGATGGTGTAGGAACTGTTAAGCAGGAAGGGGGAATCGCCCTGGGGCAGACCGACCATGGGGTGCGTATAGACGAACTCCGTGCGGCCAGCCGTGATGTTCGGCCGCGGGGCGACGATACGCGCGGCCACCGAGGCATCCAGCGGGAAGACCTGATATTTCTTCGCCTCCTCGATGAACAGCGCCTTCATCGCCTTGACCTTGTCCGGATGCTGCTCGGCGATGTTCCGGGACTGACTGAAGTCCTTGTTCAAGTCATAGAGCTCAAGCACCTGGTTGTTGAGCGGGTCGGGATTGGCGATGCCGAAGGCCTCCCAGGGCGCGCGGTTGACCTTGGTGCCGAGGAGCCAGCCCTCGTGGTACAGGGCCCACTGGCCCATCATCTCGAAATACTGGGTCTTGTGGCGTGACGGCGCCTTGGCGTTCTGCTCGTCAAAGGTGTAGGCGAAACTGGTGCCCTCGATCGGCGCCTGCTTGATGCCGTCCACCGTTTCAGGCGCGGGGATGCCGGTCACCTCGAGGAGGGTGGGCACCACGTCAATGATGTGCATGAACTGATCGCGCAGGCCGCCCTTGTCCTGGATGCGGGCTGGCCAGGAGACGGCCATGTTCTGGCGGATGCCACCGAGCTTGGAGGCGTTCTGCTTGAACCAGGTGAAGGGGGTGTCGAAGGCCCAGGACCAGCCGGCGGACATGTGGTTGTAGGTCTGCTCGGTGCCCCAGACGTCATACCACTTCATCTGGTCGGCGACGGGCATCTGGTTGACGCCGTTGAAGAAGGCAACCTCGTTGGGGGTGCCGAGCGGGCCACCCTCAGCACTGGTGCCGTTGTCGCCGTTGATATAGATGACGAGGGGTAACTATTCAGGTTGTACTTGCTTAACAAGCAGCTAAGCAAGTAAATTTCACTCATGCCTGAGCAGCCCGCCACAACCACCTCACCTCAGTTACCTGATGACGAATTCACC
>JAGVUH010000151.1 GCA_019136395.1 Gammaproteobacteria bacterium | reverse complement strand
CAGGTCAGCAACGGCATCGCCGTGCGCATGGCGGTCATGGCCCTGTGCATTGGTACCCAGAACCGACTCGCGCAGGCCGACAGCCATGACTGAAGCCACCCCCAGCACCGCCCCTAGCACCACCGCCGGTACCGCTCCCAGCCGTACCGCCGCTGGTAAGGCTAGCATGATCGTTTCCGCCACCGCTGCCCCCGGCTTCCCTCCAGAATCCGCGCCCGGGCTGGCCCCCGCCATCGCCCTCGGCAACACCTCGGGCATGACGCCGGGTATCGCCTCCGGCGCGCGGGCCGGTCGCGTCAGCATCCGCCACGGGCGACTCATCGACCCGGCCAACGGCATCGACGACCGCCTCGACCTGCACCTCGCCGATGGCAAGGTCCTGGCCGTGGGCGAGGCCCCGGCGGGCTTCGCGCCGGACTTGGTCCTGGACGCCACCGGCCAGGTGGTGTGCCCGGGCCTCATCGACCTCTGCGCCCGCTTGCGGGAACCGGGCCAGGAGCACAAGGGCACCATCGCCAGCGAGACCGCGGCCGCCGCGGCCGGGGGCATCACCAGCCTGTGCTGTCCGCCGGATACCACGCCCATCATCGACACCCCGGCGGTGGCCCAGCTCATCACCCGTACCGCCGCGCTGGCGGGCAAGGCGCGGGTTGTGCCCGCCGGCGCCCTCACCCAAGGCCTGGCGGGCGAGCAGCTCAGCGAGATGGCCACCCTGCGCCAGGCCGGCTGCGCCGTCATGTGCCAGGCCGAGCGTCCCATCATCAACACCCTGGTGCTGCGGCGGGCCATGGAGTACGCCGCCACCTTCGGCCTGACCGTCATCATGCGCCCGGAGAATCCCTTCCTGCGCGACAATGGCTGCGCCCACGAGGGGCGGGTCAGCGCCCACCTGGGCCTGCCGGGCATCCCGGAGGCGGCGGAGACGGTGGCCCTGGCCCGGGACCTGGAGGTGGCCAAGCAGACCGGCGCCCGGGTCCATTTCCGCGCCCTGTCCTGCGCCCGCTCCCTGGAGAAACTGGTCGCGGCCCAGGCGCGGGGCATCGCGGTCAGCGCCGACGTCAGCGCCCATCAGCTCATCCTCACCGAGGACGACCTGGAGGGCTTCAACAGTCAGTGTCACCTGAACCCGCCCCTACGCACGGCCGCCGATCGCGACGCCCTGCGGGAGGCGGTGCGCACGGGTCTGGTGAGCGCCGTCTGCTCCGACCACCAGCCCCACGAGCCGGACGCCAAGCTGGCGCCCTTCCCCAGTACCGCCCCCGGCATGGCCGCCTTGGAGACCCTGCTGCCGTTGCTGTTGCGCCTGGTCGCCGCGGGCGTTCTGGACCTGCCCACCGCCATCGCCCGTCTCACCAGCGGCCCCGCCGCCATTCTGGGTCTGCCCCTGGGCAATCTGGCCCCAGGGCGAGCGGCGGATGTGATCGTCTTCGACCCCGAAGCCAAATGGCGGGTCGGTCCCAAGACCTGGCTGAGCCAGGGGCGTAACACCCCCTTCTGGGGCGAGCGGCTCAAGGGGCGGGTGACCTGGACCCTGCTGGGTGGCCAGATCGTCCATGAACAACGGCAGTGAGGATGCGATGAGCGCGATTAACCACGTATCCCACCGCGATACCCTCTTTGTCGAGGAGACCGAGGTCCTGAGCCACGAGGCCTTCGCCGGCGACCAGTACCTGATGCGCCTCTGGTCTCCGGAGTGCGCCCAGCGCGCCCGCCCCGGCCAGTTCGTCCATCTCACCTGCGACCCCGCCCTGCCCTTGCGGCGGCCCCTCTCCCTGATGCGGGTCAATCCGCGGGAGAGCTGGATCGAGATCCTCTACAAGGCGGTGGGGGAGGGGACGCGGCTTCTGGCCCGGCGCAAGCCCGGCGACCGGATCAGCTCCATCGGCCCCATCGGTAACCCCTTCCAGGTCCACGCCGAGCGCCCCCGGCCCCTGCTCATTGGCGGCGGGGTGGGCATGCCCCCCATGGTCTTCCTCGCCGATAGCCTGCGCGGGACGCCCGGGTGCAAGCCCTTCGTCATCCTCGGCTCCGAGGTGCCCTTTCCCTTCCCGGCCCAGCCCAGCCAATTCCTGGTCCCCGGCCTGCCGCCGGGGGTCATCGCCGCCATGCCCTTGCTGGACGACTGGGGGATTCCCAGCCGCCTCGCCAGCCTCCAGGGCTATCCTGGCTGCTTCCCGGGCTACGTCACCGACCTGGCCCGGACCTGGCTCCAGGGCCTGGACGACGAGGCCTTGGCGGAGGTCGAGGTATTCGCCTGCGGTCCCCACCCCATGCTGGCGGCGGTGGCCGCCCTGGCCCGGGACTTCGACCTGCCCTGCCAGGTCTCCCTGGAGGAGTTCATGGCCTGCGGCGTCGGCGGTTGCGCTGGCTGCGTGGTCGAGGTCAGGACGCCCGCGGGGCCGGCCATGAAGCGCGTCTGCGTCGATGGCCCCGTGTTCGATGCACGGACGGTGTTCTGATCCGCCTGACGATCACGTCGGGCAGGCGCTTTAGACCGGCGTCAGCAAGCGCTCCATCCGCACGCAACCGTCTCCGGTACTGGGAGCGGTTCGAAAATCAGTGGCAATGGGTGGAAATGGGTGGGGGTGTCATTCCGGCTCAGCGCGCGCCTTGTCACTTGGCCGGGTCGCGGCTCAGTGGCAAGAAGAATGATTGATCGGGGCCCGCCCTTAAGAAAAAATGAGCGGACACCTCCAAAATTAATAAAAAGCCTGCTCGGGACAGAAAAAATTGCCATCGGTCGGCTACGCCCACCTGCTTCAGCAACTCCCCCTCTCCGCCTTTGCCCCGGAGCGACCGGCCAGGGTGGCGTCGGTGACGCGGGTGACCGCCACGGCAGATGCCATCCTGGTGCCGGCCCAGGTCGCACCCACCCATGACGAGCCGCTGGAGCATGTGCTGTTTGCCCTCAAGCACGAGTGCATTCAACTACAGATCCTCGCCCAAGCCCTGCGCCACATCCCGGATGCCGTCATCCGTGATGCTGTCCGCCGCATCCCCTCGGGCAGTTACGTCCGCATGGCCGGCTTTCTGTGGGAGGCATTCAATGGGCGGACACTGGACGACCTGCCCACCATTACCGGCCCCACGGTCAAGCTGTTCGATCCTCGTCGTTATCTCACCGGGCCCGCGCGGCGCGATCCCCGCTGGCGGGTCAGTTTCAACGGGCTGGGCTCGCTGCATTACTGCGCCACCGTTGAACGCACCCTAACGATCGAGGATCACCTGAGCTACGACATCCTGGCGCGGGCGCGGGCATTCCTCGCGGAACTGGGCCCGGCCGCCACCGATCGCGCCCTGTCCTGGGCCTATCTGCACGAAACGGAGAGTTCCTTCGCCATCGAGCGCGAGACACCCAGCGCCGACAAAGCCGAGGCCTTCGCCGCCTTGTTGCGGCAGGCCCATCAACGACGCCCATTGGACGAAAGCTACTTGGTGGAATTGCAGAATGCCACCATCACCAACCCCTTCGACAAGGCGGCCGCCTTCCGTCACCAGCAAAACTGGCTGCGCGGCCCGCTGCGGGGCGCGGCCGGGATCACCTATCTCCCGCCACCCCCTCAGTGGGTGCCAGAACTGATGGGGGAGCTCCTGGCCTTCGCCAATGGTGCATCCCGAGAGATCGACCCGCTGGTCGCGGCCGCCATTGCCTCCTTCGGTTTCGTCTTCATTCACCCCTTCATGGACGGCAACGGCCGGCTCTCGCGCTTCCTGTTCCATCATGTCCTCGCTCAGTCCGGGCACCTGGAACCTGGCCTGTTGCTCCCGGTCTCGGTGGCCATGAAGCGTAACGAAGGCGCTTATCTTGAGGCCTTACAGCATTATTCACGCCCCATGCGTCAGCGCTGGTCGGTGCGCTGGCTTGGGGATGAAGACTATGACTTCCGCTTCCAGGGTGATGACAGCCTCTACCGCTACTGGGACGCCACTCCCTGTGTTGAATTCGGGCTGAGCATGGCGCGGCAGGCGCTGGAGAAGGATCTACGCGAGGAAACCGAATTTCTGGCGCGCTATGACCGTGTCTACAAGGCCGTCGACGAACGCTTCGATGTCCGCGGCAACGACTTGACCACCCTGGTGATCAGCGCCCTGCAAAACCAAGGCAAGGTCTCCAATAACCGCCGCAAACAGTTTCACCTGAGCGTGCCGGAAGCCGTTTTCGAGGCCATCGAACAGGTCTGCGCGGATGTGCTGGCTGGGTCTGGGGACTGATGTCAGTCCCCCTCTGACCCTGGCGCTCTTGCGTGCTAGGCTGATCAGCACAAGTCGCGACCGGACGGGCTTCCGCCCCGTTGTCGACTTATGTCCGCGCCCGGCGGGGCTCAGCCGAGCGCCCGTCACGCTCATTCGGAGGGGGATTGGTGCCGGTCAGTCTTGCTTGCTATCGCCTTGCCGTGTCCCTGGTGCTTGGCCTGAGCCTGACCCTGAGTCTGCTCCTGTGGGGATGCTCGCGGCCCGCCCCCCTGCGGGTCGGCATCAATCCCTGGATCGGTTACGAGACCCTGCCGCTCGCCGCGCAACTGGGCTGGCTGCCGGAGGGGGTCGAATTGCACGCCACCGCGTCGTTCAGCGCTTCGGCTCAGGCGCTGGCGGAGGGTACCCTGGATGCCGCTGGCCTGACCCTGGAGGAGATGCTGCTAGCGCGCGCCAGGGGCACCCCCTTGAGCGCGGTCCTGGTCTTCGACGCCTCCGCCGGGGCGGACATGCTCCTGGCCCGCGCCGACATCCCGTCGATCGCCGACTTGCGGGGGCGCCGGGTTGGGTTCGAGTCCTCCGCCCTGGGTCCGCTGGTGCTGTCCCGGGCGCTGGCTACCGTCGACCTGACCCTGGCCGATGTCGAGCGTCAACTCGTCCCGCCGGAAGAGCAGTTCGCGGCCTGGCGGGAGGGCCGAATCGACGCGGTGGTGACCTATGGCCCGGTCGCTTCCCGGTTGGAGCGCGCGGGCGCTCGCCGCCTCTTCGACAGCCGGCGCATGCCCAACGCGATTTTTGACGTGCTCGCCGTGCGCCGGGATCGCCTCGATCACCCGGCGCTTCCGGCGCTGGTCGAGGCGCATTTTCTCGCCCTGGCCCACCTGGAGCGTAACCGGGACGATGCCCTGTACCGCATCGCCCACCGGCAACAGACCACCTTCGCCGAGGTGCGGGAGGCCCTGGCCGGTATCACGCTGCCCGACCTGACGGGCAA
Organism: Gammaproteobacteria bacterium; assembly: GCA_019136395.1. The sequence goes on along the minus strand of JAGVUH010000151.1, from coordinate 3,467 downwards.
TCGCGACCTGCTGCGCGCGCCAGGGCCCTTGTATCGGGTCGCCGCGGACCTGAATGGCCTGTTGGTGGCCGAAGGCCTGCTCGCCGCCCCGGGCGATCTGGATGGCCTGACCGATCTGGATGGCCTGACCGAGGAGCGTTTCGTGCGGTCGTTGCGGATGACCACGCCATGATCTCCGGACGCTGGCGGCGGCTTCGCCGCTCATGCCCCCGCATCTTCCCTCCAGCTTCCCGCTCACCCTCGGGCTCGCGCTGGGCCTCGTGCCAACTTTCATGAGGGGGTGGTCTACGCCATTGAAAATGAAAGACTTGGCCGTGGCTTTCACGCCTGCTGGCATGAGGCCCCAGGCCACACCCCTGAGCATGAAAGGCTTCCCCGTGGCTTTCACGCTAACGACTACCCTCACCCTCGCCCTTACCCTCAGCCTCGGCCTCGGGGCGCCTCCGGCGGTCGCGGCGGAGGCCGAGCAGGTCCTGAACTTCGGGATCTACGCCTACCGCCCCCCGGAGATCATGATGCGGCGCTTCGCGCCCCTGGCCAGCCATCTGGGCGATCGTCTGCCGGGGACGCGGGTTGAGCTGAAGGCGATGTCCCAGGACGAACTCGATCAGGCGGTGCGGTCGCACCAGGTCGACCTGGTGCTGACCAATCCGCGGCATTACCTCCAGTTGCGCACCCACAGCCATCTCACCGGCGCCATCGCCACCCTGGTGAAACGGGCCTTCGACGGCTCCCCGACACGCAGCCTTGGCGGGGTGATCTTCACCCGCGCCGGACGGGATGACCTCGCCGGGCTGGCCGATCTCGTGGGCCAGCGCGTCGCCATCCCCGGGTCTTATCACACCGGTGGCTACATGGCGCAGCTCTACGAGATCGTTCAGGCGGGGCTGCCGCCGCCGGCCCCGGCCCAGCTCCTGGACGTGGGCAGTCATGAGGCCGTGGTGCAACAGGTCCTCAACGGCACCGCCGATGTCGGCTTCATTCGCACCGAGGTACTGGAAGAGCAGGCCGCGGACGGTCGGCTCGACCTGAACCGGATCAAGGTCATCAACCGCCAGGCCCTGGCCGATTACCCCTTCATCAGCTCGACGCGGCTCTATCCGGAGTGGCCCATGATCGCGCTGCCGACCACCGATGCGCGCACGGTCCGGGAAGTCACCGCGGCCCTGCTCACCCTCGATCCCGACGGCCCGGTCGCCAGGCAAGCCCAGATCGCCGGTTTCGACCCCCCGGCGGATTACCTGCCCATCGAACAGGCCATGCGTGCCCTCCGCCTGCCGCCCTTCGACCAGCCGTCGCGCTACGGCCTGGCCGATCTGTGGCGCGACTATTGGCCCCAGCTAATTGCCGCCGCCCTCGCGGTGGCAGCGATTCTGGCCTTGAGCCTGTTGTTGCTCCTGCGGAATCGGCTGCTGGAGCAACGCGGTCGGGATCTTCAGGCGCATCAGCGCTTTCTCGCCCTGCGGGTGCGGCGGGACGAGGCCTTGCTCAGGCTCCCGCATCTCGCCGAGGAGCACGACGAGCTTAGCTTCATCCAGCGCGCCCAGGCCTTCGCCGAGGACCTCACCGACAGCCGGATCGCCTTCATCCACTTCGTCAACGGGGATCAGGACACCATCGAGCTGGTGAACTGGTCGCGGCGCACCCTGGATGGCTACTGCACGGCCGTGGCTGACCGCCACTATCCGGTGCGGCAGGCCGGGATCTGGGCCGATGCCTTGCGCCAGCGCGCCCCGGTGCTGGTCAACGACTATCCCGGCTTTGCCGCCAAGCACGGCCTGCCCGCGGGACATGCGGTGCTGGAGCGCTTCATCAGCGTGCCGGTGATCGAGGACGATCGGGTCGTGATGCTCGCCGGCGTCGGCAACAAGCCAGAAGCTTATGGCGAGACCGACGTCGAGACCGTCCAGCTCCTCGCCAACGCCATCTGGCGGCTGGCCCGGCACCGGCGGAGCCAGCGGGAGTTGGAGCTGGCCGCGTCGGTGTTCACCCATGCCCGCGAGGGCATCCTGGTGACGGATCCGGATGGCGCCATCCTCGATGCCAATGACGCCTTCTCCGCCATGACCGGTTACGCGCGCGGCGAACTGATCGGCCAGAATCCCCGCCTGCTGCAATCCGGTCGGCAGGGCGCGGGCTTCTACGCCGAGTTCTGGCGGTCGCTCCGGCTCAAGGGCGCCTGGCGGGGCGAGATCTGGAACCGCCGCAAGGACGGTGAGGTGCGGGCGCAACTGGTGACGATCAGCGCGGTCCGGCGCGGGGAGGAGGCCCCCAGCCGCTTCGTCGCGCTCTACTCGGACATCACCGAGCAGCTCGACTACCAGCACCAGCTCGAGCGCGCCGCCCATTTCGATGCCCTGACGGGGCTGCCGAATCGGGTCCTGCTCGCCGATCGCCTCCAGCAGGCCCTGGCGCGGGTGCGTCGGAGCGGTGCCAAGCTCGCGGTGCTCTACCTGGACCTGGACGGCTTCAAGGCGGTCAACGATTGCCATGGCCACGCCGAGGGCGACCGCCTGCTGCGTGAGATCGCCTTGCGCTTGCGCGGCTGCCTGCGCGAGGTCGATACCCTGGCCCGCCTGGGCGGGGACGAGTTTGTCGCCGTGCTGGGCGACCTGGGCACGGAGCAGGACGTGCTCCCCCAGGTCAGCCGCCTGCTCGCGGCCGTGAGCCGTCCGATCGAGGTCGCGGGTGGCGTCGCCCAGCTCGCGGCCAGTATCGGCGTCACCTTCTATCCCCAACCGGGCGAGGTCGATGCCGACCTGCTGCTGCGGCAGGCCGATCAGGCGATGTATCAGGCCAAGCTGGCCGGTCGCAACCAATACGTGCTGTTCGACGTCGACGCGGAGATCGATCAGCGGGACCGCCATCGCAGCCGGGACCTGCTCCAGCGGGCGCTGGAGCGGGGCGAGCTGCTGTTCCACTACCAGCCCAAGGTCAACATGCGCCGCGGCGAGGTCATCGGTGCCGAGGCCTTGTTGCGCTGGGCCCATCCCGAGCGGGGGCTGCTCCCGCCCGGTGAATTCCTGCTCGTGGGCGCCGATCATCGGCTGATGATCGAGATCGGCAAACTGGCCGTTGCCCATGCCCTCGACGAGATCGATGCCTGGCATACGCTAGGTCGCAGGCTCGACCTCAGCGTCAACATTCACGCGCACCATCTCCAGCGGCGGGACTTCGTCCCCTGGTTGCGCGACGAACTGGCACGCCATCCCGGCCTCGCGCCCGGGCAACTGACCCTGGAGGTGCTGGAGACGAGCGCCCTGGAGGATCTGGGTCTGGTCAGGGAACTGATCCTCGATTGCGCCCAACTGGGCGTCGACCTTTCCCTGGACGACTTCGGTACCGGCTACGCCTCCCTGACCTATCTGCGCAATCTGCCGGCCGCCGAGATCAAGATCGATGCCAGTTTCGTGCGCGGCTGCCTGGATGATCCGGAGGACCTGGCGATCATCGAGGGGGTGCTGGGG
>JAGVUH010000011.1 GCA_019136395.1 Gammaproteobacteria bacterium | reverse complement strand
CACTATGGGTCTATTCATATTGTGACGCTGCGAGCTGACAATGGGGCCGAGATGTGCGCGGTAAATTTAAATAAGAACGGGCAAACAGCTCAGGCAATGCAGGGGAGTAAGTTTTACTTTAGAAGTGGTGTTACTTATACCAGCCGGAGTCAGAGGGGGTTTGCCGCCCGGTGTTTGCCGTCGAACTGCATTACCTCTGACTCACCTGCAGTCTTGTCGGAAGATTTCGTGAGCAACTTGCTGATCCTTGGATGGCTAAATAGCAGAGTGGTTCGATTACTAATTGAACTCCAAGCTAGTGCTCACAAATATGAACCCGGTCATATTAAGTCTCTTCCGTGGCCAAAAATTTCCGATAGCGTGGTAATTGAAGTTGAGGGAATCACCCTTGAGAGCATAATCTTAACCCGGCAGTTGTGCCTGTGGGACGAAACAGATGCCAACTTTATTGCGGATTACGATGGGCGTCTACTTCGAGATATGTATGCTGCTTGGCAGTTTGGAAGAGAAGCAAAATCTAACATTCTTGCTCAGAATCAGAAGAGGGTAAGCAACTTATTCGATTTGGTGTACGGGTGTGACTCAAAAGAGGCTTTTGATTCGCTAGGTGATATCGAAGGTGACGACGTTATTGCTGCCCCGAATCGACAGCTAACGGATTTCGCTTCAGGCTTAGTCAGCTGGTTAATTGGGATTTTTTTTGGTCGCTGGGACATCCGATACGCTACAGGTTCGCGGCAAGTGCCAAAGCTCCCAGATCCATTTGCCCCGCTGCCAGTCTGCCCACCCGGAATGCTCCAAGGCGACGACGGTCTGCCGCTTTCGCCTGAAGAGGGCAAAAGGCAGCGGGCAGAAGGCAGGTATCCGCTCGACATCGCCTGGTACGGCATCCTGGTGGACGATCTGAAGCACCCGCTCGACATCGAGCGGCGGGTCCATGACGCCCTTGCCTTGATTTGGGGCGACCAGGCGGATGCCATCCAACAGGAGGCCTGCGAGCTGCTCGGGATGCCTACCCTGCGTGAGTGGTTTCGCCGCCCAGCCGGCTTCTTTGCCGATCACCTGAAGCGCTATTCCAAGAGTCGCCGCCAGGCGCCCATCTACTGGCCGCTCACCAGCCCAGGCGGACGCTATACGGTCTGGCTCTATTACCACCGCTTCAGCAAGGACACCCTCTACCGGGCGCTCGAGCAGGTCCAAGAGAAGCTCAACTACGAGGAGCGCAAGCTCTCGCGGCTGACCCCGGATGCGGGTGGCATCCAGGGAGCTACGGAGCGCGCCGCCCTCGCCGACCAGAGGTCCTTCGTCACCGAGTTACTGACGTTCCGTGAAGAGTTCACCCTGGTTGCGCCGCTCTGGAATCCGAACCTGAACGACGGCGTGATCCTCAACTACGGCCCCCTCTGGCGCATGATCGGCCACAAGCCCTGGCAGAAGGATGTGAAGGCCAAGTGGGACGAGCTGATCGCAGGCAAATACGACTGGGCCCATCTCGCCATGCACCTCTGGCCCGAGCGGGTGGTGCCCAAGTGCGCCACCGACCGCAGCTTGGCGATCGCTCATGATATGGAGGATTTGTTCTGGGTTGACGACATTGGATGGCGGCGCCGCCGGCCGGTGGCCGAAGAGCGGGGATTGCTCATTGCGCGGTTCAAGCACCAGGGGCAAGAGCCCCTCAAGGATCTCCGTAGGGGAGTTGCACCTGAGAAAGTCAGATCAACCTTAGTTGCGGCAGCTTACTCGGAGGCGATCGATTCTTTCCGTCAACGAAATCTGGCTGGGAATTTCTGGGAAGCTTTGGACAGAGGCGATCTGGATGACTTTGAACTCGCTCGCTACTCGGCTCCCGATCGTGTGGTGCGGCATGCGATGGAAGATTTTGATTTTGCGGAAAAGCACGGCTTGGCGGGCTATTTCTGGTTTGTCACAGCCGACACGCCGCGCCGTCTTTACGACCCGGTACAAGAACAGCAACGCGAGATCCGCGAACGAACCTCTGCCGCTGTCAAGGACGCACTAAAAAACCTGCTGGAGGCTCCCGCCCCGACAATGGGTCGTGGAGGTACGCGGCGATCCACGACACGAAAGTCGGTAAGCCTTGATCGTGCGATTTCCCGGTCCGAAGCTGCTAAAACAGCCACTCGGATTAGCGCTCGCGAGGAGCCGCCGGACGCGGCCATCCTGGAAGTCGTGAGAAGAGCCATCGCCGAGAGCAACGATGGGGCAAGCAAATCCGATGTCCTCTCCTCCACCGGGCTTTCCGACGCGCAGTGGAACAGCGTGATTGCCGCATTACTCGCCAGCGGCACCGTATCGAGAAGCGGTGCCGGCCGTGGCACGCGCTATCGTCTGAACCTGACCCCTGATCCCTGACCTATGGCCCAGGAAATACGACAGGCCATGCTAAAGAGGTGCATGCCGTGCAGACATTGAATTTTGAATGCGAAGTCACTGCCGAACGTGATCTTGTACTGCGTCTTCCTACCACGATCACGCCGGGCCGCCATCGGATTGCGCTTGTTATCGATCCTGTCAACCCAGCCGCGGACGAATTGGATGTGATCCCGGTTGGCGATGGCGTGCCACCGCGAACGGCACTCTGGGCTCGGCTGAACGCTCTGCGCGACCAGGCTGCCCGTGATGGGGAGCTACCGGACCCGATGTCCTGGGAAGAAGTCATCACGGAAGTACAGCGACGCCGGGGAGAACTGGATGGCTGAGCGACGCACCTATCTTGATGCCAATGTGCTGATCGCTGCCTGGAACGGTGACGCTGATACCCGAGCCTGGGCACGTGCTGTCTTGGACGATCCTCAACGCAGATTCGTCGTCAGTGATTTCGTGAGGCTTGAGGTATTACCCAAGCCAGGCTTTCACCGACGGACCAGCGAGCTGGCATTCATGGAGACCATTCTGTCGGCAGCGGAACAGGTTGACGTGGAACCTGCGCTGCTCACTTGCGCGTTAGCAATGGCCGCGAAGCATGATCTCCACCCAATGGATGCCCTCCATCTGGCTGCCGCGGCGCACGCTGGTGTTGATGAGCTAATTACCCTGGAGAGTCCTGAAAAGCCCATGTGTCAACAAAATGATGTTCGTGTGGTATCTCTGCGGGCCAAGCGCGATCGCCGGTCTGGCGTATCTCAGGCATTTCCCCGTCTGGACCCTCCCCTTTAGATCTGGTTCGCCGCTTTCTCGAAGCGATCGGCGAGTGAGAGACCGAAGATGCATGCCTTCCACAGCTACCTCTGCGACCGGCTGGACGAGCAGCTCGGCAAGCGTTCGGTGGTGGTCTTTTACGACCCGCGATCCGAGTTCCTGCCATTTTTCGAGCGTGAACTGGTGCCTGAGCCGGCTGACCCGCTGCCGCGAGTGACGATCCGCGACCGTGCGGTCTATCTGGCGCGTTACGAGGGATCTTTCTTCGGGCTGCGAGCGGCCGTCGAACCCATCGTCGCGGCGGACAAGCCCGCGCCCCTGATCCTGTATCTGCCGGGCGTTGCCCGGGATCGCCTGGGCTCGGTGTTGATGGAGCTGGAGAAGGGCGGCTCCTGTTACGAGCCGGCCCTCAGGCGTCTGGCGCTGCATGTGCTGCGCCAGCGCTTTACCGACGGGCAGATCGACGAGCTGCTGCGGCCGGCGTCCCTGGGCTATGACGACATCGTCTCCTTCCTGGAGCAGGGCGCTTCGGGCCAGGTGGCGTCCGTGCTGCACGGCCTCTTCAATGGCGCCCAGGGCGAGGCACTGCTGGCGGAGTGGCTGGCATCCGAGGCCAAGGACGCGGCCATGGTGGAGAAGGATGCCCTGCCCGAATTGCTCAAGCTGATCAAGGCGCGGCTGGGGTTGGCCCTGCCGGATGGCACCGGCCTGACCGAGGTCCGCGACCGGCTCGCGCGCTTCATCCTGGTCAACGAGTTCCGCGCCGATCTCGCCGCTGATCCGCCCGCGGCCATCGGTAGGGTGCCCGTGGCGTCCGGCCAGGAACCGCTTCAACGCGTTCGCAACCTGGCGGCGGACCTGCGTCGCCATTACCCGGAGGCCTACGTCGGTCTGGCAGACCAGGTGGAGCGCGACCTGGGCCTGGCCAACGCGGCGGTGGAGGCGGCCCATCTGGGTGCGATCGATACCTTCCGCTTCGAGGAGGAGCGACTGCTCGGCCTGGCCGCGGACCTGATCGCCAACAAGCAGTACGCGGCGGCGCTGGAGGTCATCACCGGCCGTGGTCACAGCTTCTGGGTGGATCGCGACCTGCGCCGCCAGTCCCAGTGGGAGGCCTGCCGGCTGATGGCGGAGCTGGGTCGGGAGCAGGGGCCGATCCGCCAGGCGTTGTCGCGACTGGGGCAGGAGCCGGCCAAGTGGCTGGCGGCCTATACGGCGCCGGACGGCTGGCATCGGGCCGATGCCTTGCACCGGCGACTGGAGGCCTGGGTGGCCAACCTGGACGAAGAGCCCCGGGCCGAACAGGCCCTGGCGGTGGTCCGTTACGAGCACGAGCACCTGCTGCGGGCGATGGCGGATGGGTTTGGCAAGGCCCTGGCGGCCGCCGGCTGGACCCTGCCCGACGCCTTGCACCAGACGCGCATCTATCCGGAGGTCGTCGAGCGGATGGGGGGGCGGGTCGCCTATATCCTGGTCGATGCCCTGCGCTACGAGATGGGCGTCGAACTGGCGCGCCGGATCGAGGGGGCCCAGGACCTGACCCTGCGGGCGGCCCTGTGCGCCCTACCTTCCATCACCCCAGTGGGCATGGCGGCGCTGCTGCCAGGGGCCTCCGCCAGCTTTGACCTGGCGCGGGCCAGGGGCAAGCTGGCCGCGCGCATCGAAGGCGTTGATATGCCAGGGCTGAACGAGAGGCTGAAGTTTCTCAAGGCCAGGGTGCCCGGCGTGGTGGACATGACCCTCGGTAACCTGCTTGGGAGTGCGCCGGCCAAGGTCGCCAAGGCCCTGGGCAGCGCCCCCCTGGTCCTGATCCGCTCCCAGGAGATCGATTTCGTCGGCGAGATGGATGGTGACTTGCTGGCGCGGCAGGTGATGGATACCGTCATCGGTAACCTGGCGCGAGCGGTGAAGAAGCTCGCCGCCGCGGGCATCGGGCATTTCGTCATCACCGCCGATCACGGTCACCAGTTCTCCAGCCGCAAGGACGACGACATGAAGACCAACAACCCGGGCGGGGATACCCTGGAGCTGCACCGGCGCTGCTGGATCGGCCAGGGTGGCGGCACGCCGCCCGGCGCCTTGCGGGTAAGCGGGGCTGAACTGGGTTATGCCGCCGATCTGGACTTCATCTTTCCCATCGGTTTGGGGGTGTTCAAGGGCGGCGGAAATCTGAGCTTCCACCATGGCGGTTTCAGTCTCCAGGAACTGGTCATCCCGGTCATCAGCCTGCGCCTGGCGACCGGCAAGGCAGCCGAGGCGCCGGGCGTGCGGGTCCGCCTGATGGATTACCCCGCCCAGGTGACCAACCGCACCTTTGGGCTCAAACTGGTCGCGGTGGGTGACCTGCTGGCGACCGAACCTCTCAGCCTGCGCCTCCTGCTGATCTCCGGGGCCCAGGAGGTCGGCCGCGCGGGCATGGCGGTGGGCGGCACCTTCGAGCGCGACACGGGCACCTTGCTCCTGGCACCGGGGGCCGAGGCCAGCGTCGGCATGATGCTGACCAACGATACCTGCGCGTCGCTGCGCATCCTGGTGCTAGATGCGCGGACCGACGGGGTATTCGCGCAATCCGATGAGCTGGCGGTGAAGCTGGGGATTTGAACGCTATGAACCAAGAAGCCTGGGCGCGGGACGCCCTCGATGACAAGGTCAACCGCGTGTTCGCCGGCAGGGTGGTGCGCAAGGACCTGGTGCGTAAGGTCAAGGTCGGCGCCAATGTGCCCGTCTTCGTGCTGGAGTACCTACTCGGCAAGTACTGCGCCTCCTCCGACGAGATGGCCATCCAGATGGGTTTGCAGGTGGTCAACGATACCCTGGCGGACAATTACATTCGCCCCGATGAATCCATCAAGGCCCAAAGCAAGGTCAAGGAAAACGGTCGTCACACCTTCATCGACAAGGTAAAGGTCCGGCTGGTGGACTCCCAGTATTGGGCGGAGGTCATCAACTTTGGCCACCCCTTCGTCCATATCCCCGACCACTATGTGCGCGACTTCGACCGGCTGCTGACGGGCGGCATCTGGGCGCAGATCGACATGCGCTTCGCCTACGACGAGGAGACCAAGGGAAAGAACCCTTTCTGGATCGACAAGCTGACGCCGATCCAACTGGCGACCTTCGACCTGGAGGAATACCGCCGCCTGCGCGCCGAGTTCAGCACGGATGAATGGCTGGACTTGATGCTGCGCAGCATGGGCTACGAGCCGACGGTGATGGAGCGGCGGCTCAAGCTCCTGTTCCTGACTCGGCTTATCCCTTTGTGCGAGCGCAACTACAACCTGGTGGAGTTGGGCCCGCGCGGCACCGGCAAGAGCTATGCGGTGCAGGAGCTGTCCCCCTACGCCGCCCTGCTCACCGGACCCACGACCGTCGCCAACCTGTTCGGCCACATGAACGGCAAGCAGAAGGGGATGGTGATGATCTGGGACGTGGTCGGTTTCGATGAGGTGGCCGACCTGCAGAAGATGCCCAAGGAGGTCATCACCACCCTCAAGACCTTCTGCGAGTCCGGCCAGTTCCAGCGCGGCCAGGAGGCCATGGCGGGGTACGCGAGCATCGCTCTGTTCGGCAACACCCAGCAGCCCATCGACGTCATGGTGCAGACCGGCCACCTGTTCGCGCCCATGCCCGACATCATCCGCGATGACATGGCCTTCATCGACCGGCTGCACTGCTATCTGCCGGGCTGGGAGGTGCCGAAGATGCGCAATGAGCACTTCACCGACCACTATGGGTTCGTCATCGACTATCTGGCCGAGGCCCTGCGGGAACTGCGCAAGCACAACTTCACCGAGATCACCGATCACTATTTCTCCCTGGGTGCCCACCTCAACGCCCGCGACCGCAAGGCCGTGCGGCGCACCGTGTCCGGCCTGGTGAAGATCCTGCACCCCCACGGCAAGGTGTCGCGGGAGGATCTGACCGAATTGCTGGAGCTGGCCCTGGAGGGCCGGCGGCGGGTGAAGGAGCAACTAAAGAAGATGGGCTCCTTCGAGTATTACCAAACGTCCTTCAGCTATCAGATCAACGACAGCGGCGAGGAGCGGTTCGTCGGGGTACCGGAGCAGGGCGGGCGCGATCTGATCTCGGCCGATCCGCTGCCGCCGGGCACGGTCTATTCCGCCGCCGTCAGCGGCGACGGCACCGTGGGTCTGTACCGGGTGGAGGTCACCCTCTCGTCGGGTACCGGCAAGCTCAAGCCCGCCGGCGGCATCAGCGGGGCGATGAAGGAGGCGGTGAGCCGCGCCTTCAGCTACCTGGCGGCGAACAAGACCGCCTTTGGCGTCCCTCGGGAGGTCGATACCTCCGACTTCCATGTCGAGGTGATCGATCTGCTCGGCAACAAGGTCGAGGCGGAGATCGGCGTGGCCTTCTTCGTTGCCGCCTATTCAGCCCTGCGCAAGACCCCGCCCCAACCCGCGCTGCTGGTGCTCGGCGACCTGAGCATCCAGGGCAACATCAAGCCGGTGCGCTCCCTCACCGAGCCCTTGCAGGTGGCTATGGACAACGGCGGCAAGCGCGCATTGATCCCGATCGGGAACAAGCGGCAGTTTCTGGAAGTGAACGCGGAAGTGCTGGAACAGGTTGATCCGGTGTTCTTCGGTGATATGCGCCAGGCGGCATTCAAGGCCCTGGGGCTGAGCTGACTTAGTCCGCAAGAAAACGGGCGATGACGGACGCAAATACTTCAGGCTGGTCAGCATGGACCCAATGCCCGGCGCCAGGGATGGAGGTCACTTGCGCGCGGGGAAACAGGTCCTGTATGGCTGGCCACTGGTCGGGGCGCACATAATCCGAGTTGGCGCCGTGAATGAAAATCGTCCGACCATGGAAGCGCCGGCCCTGGGGATCGGGAAAGGTGCGCAGCCCTTCCATGGCGTCGGCCAGGGCGGCCAGATTGAACCGCCAGGTCCAGCCGTCCTGGGTGTGGCGCAGGTTCTGTAGCAGGAAACCGCGCATGGCTGGGTCGGGGATGTCGGCGGCCAGGCGAGCATCCGCCTCCCGCCGCGAGTCGATGGTCCTCAGGTTCAGCCCCCGCAGGGCGGCGAACAGGCGCCGGAAGCGGGAGGGATAGGTCACCGGGGCGATGTCCACCACCGCCAGGGTCGCTACCCGCTCGGGGTGCTCCAGGGCCAGCCACATGGCGACTTTGCCACCTAGGCTGTGGCCGACCAGGTTCACATGCTCGATCTCCAGCGCGTCCAGCAGGTTGACCAGGTCCGTGGCCATGGCCTCGTAGCTGAAGTCTGGGTCATGGGGTGACTGGCCGTGATTGCGCAGGTCAGGGACGATGATCCGTCGCGAGGTGCCTAGCAGGCGTTGCAGCCGGCCGACGATGCCATGCCAGTTCATGGCGGAGCCGAACAGGCCGTGAATCAGCAGGAGCGGTTGGGCCGCATCCCCAGGATCGCCATGGACGCGATGGTGCAGGGGGAGGGATGAGGCTGGGGGCGAGACTGGGGCGGAAGCTGGGAGCAAGACTGAGGGCGAGGCTGGGGGGT
>JAGVUH010000373.1 GCA_019136395.1 Gammaproteobacteria bacterium | reverse complement strand
GCCCTCATAACCGCACAGGGCAATGCGCAGCCGGGGGTCATCGCCATGGGCCAGCGCCCACTCCCGTACCGCATGCGCGAGCTGCTGGCAGTCCACGGCATAGATATCGCCATCCCGCCCCGCGCTATCGGCATAGGGCGGGTCGAGCAGGACGCCGGTAATGCCAGCGTGCTTGATGGTCACGGAATTGCCCATGACCCGCGTCCAGTCGCCACAGCACACGCGGACATCGCGCAGCCGGACGGACAGGGCTGTAAACCAGTCAGCGATGAACGCGCCCCGCCCGGCGTTGCCCAGGTGCGGGAGCTGGCGGTTGATGCCCCGCCCGGCATCGCCCAGGTGCGGGAGCTGGCGGTTGATGCCCTGGCAGGCATTGCCCAGGTGCGGGCGCTGGCGCCTGATGCCCTGCCCTGCATTGCCCAGGTGCGGGAGCTGGCGGTTGATGCCCCGCCCGGCATTGCCCAGGTGCGGGAGCTTGCGGTTGATGCCCTGGCCGGCATCGCCTTCCGCTTGCAAACGGGTATCGACCAGCCGCCCATCACTGCTCTGCCACGGCCCATTCCCACTGCACCAGCCGCCGCCAATCCAGGCACAAATACCCCACAGCCACCAGCCGGCGATCTTGGCGTCGAAGTACTCCGGGTCGCCCATCAGGCGCGTCGTCAGGTCGCCGCGTTGCCCCACCAGCCAGGCGTGGCGCGCGTGGAGGTCTACCTCGTTGACGGGCCAGTCCGCATGAGCGGCGGTGGCCTCCGGGTCGCGGGCGATGGCGCGCCAGGCGTTGGCCACGAAGCCATCGGCGTCATTGATCGCGGGCGATGGCGCGCCAGGCGTTGGCCACGAAGCCATCGGCGTCATTGATGGTCTCCGGCCCGGTGAAGGGTTGCGGACGCTGGAGCAGGACGGCGCCGGAACCAAAAAACGGCTCGACGTAGTTGCTGACCGGGCCTAGCCGCTCCCAGATGGGCGCCGCCACTTTGGACTTGCCGCCAAACCACGGGAAGGGCGCAGGCGGGGGCACGGTGTCTGCAATGCTGAGATCCGTCACGCCACCACCCCCAACCCCAACTGGGTCGTCGAACCCGGCACCACATGCAGCCGCAGCTCCACCTCGCCCTCGCGGATCGTCCACGCATGCTCGGCGAACACCACCGGCTCGGGATGCGACGGGACACCCTGCCCTGGCAGGATCAGCCAGCAATCCCCCACCGCACACTCGCGGCCCTCTTGCGCCCACAGCCTCTGGCCCGCCAGGGCGGCGTACCAGTAGGCTGGCGGACAGGCGGCGTCGATTTCGATTTGGGTGGCGCGCATCACCCATGCCCCCACAGCCGTTGCCGGGCCTCGGCCGCCTCGGCACACACCAGGCACAGGCCATAGGCCAGGCGATGGACCTCCAGGGCCTCACCACAGTCCTGACAATGCGACCGTGGGGTCTTGGCCTGGCACTCCCGGGCGGCGGCAATGCGTCGCTCAAGGTCGGCCCAGGCGGCCTCTTCCAGATCGGTGGCGCGGTCGGCGTCATCCATTGGCGTCATCCTCGTGCTCGGTGAAGGCATGGAACAGCAGGGACAGGAACAGATACAGCACCGCCAAGGGCCCGAGGGCCATCACCGCTCCGGCGAACAAATCGCTCATGGCCGCAACGTCCACCAGTTGACCAGCACCAGCAGCACCAGCGGCAAGGCGATGAAGCCGGCGGTGTCGAGGAAGGCGCTCATGAACTCAGGCACGGATGACCCCAGACGTTGCGCGCCAGGCTGGCGGACACGGGCAGGCGACAGACCCAATCACTCACGTTCAGGGCCGGGACCTCGTGCTCCGGCCGCAGGTAGAACGCGGGCGGGTTCATGCGGTGTTGACTGCGGTAGCGATCGGAACAATCGACGCACAGCCCCGTGCGCTTGCGGGCGCTGGCCCACAACATCAGGCTGCGGTAATTCACCTGCCTGGCCACGCCGCAGCAGTCTGGCCGCGCCCAATAGACGTACTCCGTCAACCGCCGGGGTGGCGGCAGGACCGGCTCCAGCAGAACCCAGTGAGCGATGCGCTCGCCGCGGGGGAAAGGCGTTTTGCGGAAGGTGCTCACTCTTCCCCCTCCCTTACCCGGTCGCGCCCCATGCCAGGCTCAATCTCGTCGTCCAGACTCTGATCAAGATCCTGTTTGACGAGAAACCGCAGATGCTGGCTTACCGACCGTTCTTGTTGATTGGCCCGCGCCTTGAGGGCGATGTACAGCACCGAATCGAGCCAGAGATCGACGCGCTTGTCTTGCATGGGCTACCCAGGAATAAAAAAACCCGGGCGCATGGCAGGCCCTGGCAAGCGCCAGCCGATCAGGAAGCTGGCGATGAGGAGTTGGGGTGCCCGGAATCTCCACGCCACGGGCGGCGCCAAGACCCCGCCCCCCGCCCTAGCGACAGAATTGGGGGTGTGCGGGCCGAAGAGGGTCCACCCGGCCGCAGGGACTCCGCCCTGGGGGCGTCTTGCCGGGGACGGACGGGTGGGTGTCATGGTTAAGCTAAGCGGCTTGGGCGGGCTCAGACCACAGATCCGGGCGCAACGTAGCGCGC
>JAGVUH010000079.1 GCA_019136395.1 Gammaproteobacteria bacterium | reverse complement strand
CAAGGGTGGCAAAATGGTAGATAAAGCTGGCAGACATGAGTGACTCCTCGGCTGGGTTCACTCAATCATGCCGTAACTTACTATCTTATAGCTCCTTAATGCGCGCTCGCCCTGACCGCCTCGCCCAGCCAGTTGTAGCCGTTGTATCCAGAAACAGTGACTTACCAAAGCGCTGCGGGCGCGGTAGGAAGTAATACTTGCCCAGGTCGATCAACCGAAGGGCGAAACCGGTCTTGTCGACATGGTAATAGTTGCCCTCGCGGATCTCTCGGAAGGTCTGGATACCGATGGGCAGGGAGCGACGGGACATGGCGTCAACAGCGGCGTGGCTTGGGAGTCAAGACATTAGCTTGGATTGTACTGCATATCGCTATACAATTTTCCTATTTACTGTCAGCAAGGCGACTTCGTCCATGGTCCACGCCTCCTCTACCCTCATGGTCCGCCTCGATCCGGACAGCAAGTCGTTCGTCGCCCGAGCGGCGGAGATGCGCCATGTCAGCGTCAGTGATTATGTCCGGTCGGTTGTGGTCGCCCAAGCCCGCAGCGAGATACAGGCCGCGGAGCAGCAGGTGATTTTGCTGACACCCGCGGAGCAACAGGAATTCTGGCAGGCGCTACAAGAACCGACCGCCCTTACCAGAGCGCAGCAATCGCTAAGCGCGCTGATGCGCGGCGAATGAGCGCCGTCCGCTTTCCTCACGAATACCGCGTCGAGCCACTACGACGGGATCACCCGGGGTCGACATTCCGCAGCGGTCAGGCTCAGGTTGACGACTGGCTGGCGAACAAGGCGCTGCAACATCAGGAAAAGCACCTTTCCGCAACCAAGGTCCTGATCAATCCGGTAGGGACCATTGCCGGTTTCTACACGCTCGCGACCGCGCAAATCGATTTCGCTGACCTGCCGCCGGACCTCTACCGTCGCCTGCCGCGACGTAACCTCCCGGTCGCCGTACTGGCCTGGCTTGGTATTCGCGACACTGATCAGGGGCGAGGCCATGGCCAACGCCTGCTCGCCCAGGCTCTAGTGGATTGCCACCACGCCGGGCAGACCTTCCCCTTCGTCGCCGTAATCCTCGACTGCATCGACGACCGGGCCTTGGCGTTTTATCGCCGTTGGGATTTCCGCCCGCTGCCTGGACATCACCACCGACTTTTTCTGAGCTGGAGCCAACTCCAGACCATGGCGACGGGTTGATAACCACCATCTTGTCGTTACGGCATCTCCACTTCGATCTCATGACAAGCCCCGCCGCCGTTCCCGCCGGCGATAGCCGAGGATGGCGGGCAGGACTGCTAGGACCAGAATGCCCGCCCCCAGCCAAAGGGGCCAGATCACCGGCTGATTCCATTCCTCCCGCAGCCGCTGGCGGCGTTCCGGGTCCAGCCGGCGGTATTTGAGGGTGTTGTTGGCCATGTCGTTGGGCTTGAGGTTGCTCAGCCAGCCATGGTGCAGGCTGAAGGCCTTGGGGTGGTAGCCCCAGACCCAGGGGCCATCGCGGCGGGCGATGGCAATCATCTCGTCGATGAGGGCCTGGCGCTCGGGGCCGTCGTCCAGGTTCTTCATGCGCTCGAAGCGGCGATCGAACTCCGGGTTGGCGTAATTGGCGGCATTTTCACCCCCGCCGGTCACCTTGCCGTTGGGACCATAGAGCAGGAAGAGGAAGTTCTCAGGGTCCGGGTAGTCGGCGTGCCAGCCCCAGGAGAAGAGCTGGCCGGTACCCAGGCGCATCTTCTCCTGGAAGCGGTTGTAGTCGGTGGCGCGCACCACCAGCTCGATGCCCAGCTTGGCGAACTGCTTGCGCAGCCAGGCGAGCCGTGCCTTGTCATCCGGGCCGCTGGCCACTGCCTCGTAATAGAGGTTGAGAGCCTGACCGGAGGCCGGGTCCCGGCCCCCGGGATAGCCGGCCTGGACCATCAGCGCCTGGGCCTCGTCCAGACTCTGGCGCACCGCCTGCCCCCCTCTCTCAGAAGAGGTTAGGACCTTTTCTTCCTGTTCCTTTTGGTCATCCCGTTCCTTTTGCGCACCTGGGATTAGGGTTTTATCTTCCCGTTGTTCACCTTTATAAGGGGTTAGGGGCTTTTCTTTACCTTCCATTCGCTCGCCTGAGGTCAGGGTATTTTCCTCACTTTCCTTTTTAATATTGAGGATTGGGTCCATTTCTTCATGTTCTCTATTATTTTCCTGTTCATGCACTTGCCAGCGGTACACGTAGGGATTGACGCCCGCCGCCCCCTCGCGATGGCCAAAAATGCCTGGTGGTAGGGGGCCTTGAGCCGGCAAGCCGCGGCCATTGGCGAAGATGGCGATGTATTCTTCTTGATCCACGGCGATGGCAATGGCCCGGCGCAGGAGGCGGGCGCGTTCCGAATCACCCCCGACCACCGGGTCGCGCATGTTGAACCCCAGGTAAAAGATGGAGGTTTCCACTGCGGTCAGCAGGCCGATACCCTTCGCCGCCATGGCCTCCGTCAGCCCGGCGCCACCTTGGGCATCGATGCGGATGGCCTGATCGAAGGCATCCGAGCTGATCCCGGAGCTGTCATACCAGCCTTGCAAGAATTTGTTCCAGTAGGGGATGCTCTCCTTTTCCAGGGCATAGACGGCGCGATCGATGAAGGGCAAGGGTTGGCCGGCATCCGCCAGCAGGCCAGCGGCCTGGTCTTCCGGCATGCCTTCGCTGGGATACAGCTCACCATGAAAGTGAGGATTGCGCGTCAACACCATGCGCAGATTGGGATTGTTTTCGCTGAGATAGTAGGGACCGGTGCCGATGGGGTACCAGTCCAGGGTCAGATTCCGCGCCTGCATCCCTGGCTGGTCATAGAACTTCTCCGCCTCCCAGGGCATGGGGGCAAAGAAGGGCATGGCCAGCCAGTAGAGGAACTGGGGGTATTTGCCCTTGACCCGGATGCGGTAGCGATAGCGGTCCAGGACCTCGGCCCCGGCGAAGGGGATGGTGGTCAAATCCAGGAAGGGCCTTTCACCTGAAGGAGCGGCGGTGCCTTCGTTGTGGGTGGTTTTAGCGGATTCAGCCGCCTGACCAGCGTTGCCCGAGTCCTTGGCCGTTCCATCCCGGGTGCCACTGGTTTCAGCGGTAGCGGGACTGGCGGGACTGGTGGCGGCCGCCTCGATCCGCGCCGTCAGTTCCTGGAAATCGTGAATATGCTCGCTCAACAGCCCGGCGATGGGCGAATGCCGCCAGGGGGTCGCCAGGCGTTTGATCTGGTAAACATAGTCCGCCGCGGTCAATTCCCGGGTCCCGGTTTCGGGAAAGTCCGCCAACTGCCTGATCGCCCGAAGATCAGCGCTGGTCAGGGCGTGGTAGCGATAGGCCCCGGCCTTGTCCCGAGCCAGGGCCGGATGGGGCTGGTAGAGGATGCCCGGCCGGATCTGGATGACGTAGTCGGTCCAGGCGATGGTCTCCGCCGGGGCATCGCCGGGCAGGGGCCGGCCATCGGCGGCGAAGTAAGCGGGCTGGGGCAGGTCGGTGGCGGTCAGGGGCACGAGCCGATAGGGCCGCAACAGGAAGTGATACTGCAAGGGGGGCTCGTAGATCTGCGCCAGGAAGGCGTATTCGTTGGAGCTATATGAGCGTGCCGGATCCAGGTGCTTGGGACGTTCCTCAAAGGAGGCGTAGAGGATATTGGCCCCCGCCTCGTCCCGGGGCCAGGGGTTGTTCCACGGCCCCTCCGTGCAACCTGCCAGTAACGTCAGGCAGAGCCCCAGCATCCAGCCGACAAGGGCAAAGGGCTTATGCAATATGGCTTTCATGACTTTGTATTTATTGAGGATCAGCCTAGGGTAAAGGTGACTGAGCGTTCATCGCTCGGGCCGACATCCGCCCACTTCTGCCGCTCGTGACCAATCGCTGACCGCCTGGGCGAGGCCGACCGACGTGCCCGGCGCGGGCCCCGCGCGGGCAACAATTGTTCGCCTACCCTTCCGCCGGTGGCGCGGATTCGGTAATGTTGCCCGCCTGCCGGGTGTCCCAGTCGCCAATGCCCCACCGGGCCATCCCCGCCTTGGTCCTGGACCTGGCCTTGACCCCGGATATTTTGCCAACAATCGAGGTTTGCGCGTCATGGGCTTCCTGCAAGACAAAAAAATTCTCATCACCGGCGTCGCCAGCAACCGCTCCATCGCCTGGGGCATCGCCCAGGCGATGCACGCGCAGGGGGCGTCCCTGGCCTTTACCTTCCAGGGCGACAAACTCCAGGGCCGGGTCGAGGAGGTGGCGGCCAAGTGCGGCTCGGATATCGTACTGCCCCTGGACGTGGCTAGAGACGAGCAGATCGCCGCCTGCTTCCGTGAGCTAGGCCAGCGCTGGGACGGCCTGGACGGCATCGTCCACTCCATTGGCTTCGCCCCCCGGGAGCAACTGGAGGGCGACTACGTGGATGCGGTGACCCGCGAGGGTTTCGCCATCGCCCATGACATCAGCTCCTACAGCTTCGCCGCCCTGGCCAAGGCGGGCCGCGACATGATGGCGGGCCGTAACGGCGCACTCCTCACCCTCAGTTACCTGGGTGCCGAGCGCGCCGTGCCCCACTACAACGTCATGGGCCTGGCCAAGGCCAGCCTGGAGGCCAACGTCCGCTACCTGGCCGCCTCCCTGGGGCCCAAGGGCACCCGGGTCAATGGCATCTCCGCCGGTCCCATCCGCACCCTCGCCGCCTCGGGCATCTCCGACTTCCGTTCCATGCTCAAGCAGGTGGAGGAGAAGACCCCCCTGCGCCGTAACGTGACCATAGAGGAGGTCGGCAACGCCGCCGCCTTCCTCTGTTCGGACCTCGCCTCCGGCATCACCGGGGAGATCATCTACGTCGATACGGGCTACCATATCCTTGGTCTGGGCTAGGAAACTTCAGCCTGGGCCAGGCTGCCCACCGGCGCCCGGCGTCTCTCCCGACCGCTGGGCCCGGGCCTTTTGCCCGCTCCCTGACGCCCCATGACCCATCACACCCTCCTCATCGTCGATGACGACCCCGCCGATCTGGCGGAGCTGAGCCGCTGTTTGCGTCCCGATTACCGTCCGCTGAGCGCTAGCTCCAGCGAAGAGGCCCTGCGCCTGCTGGGCGGTGATGAGCGTCCTGACCTGATCCTGCTCGACGCCCGCATGCCGGGCCTGGACGGCACCAGTCTCCTCACCCGATTACAGCGGGACCCCGAACTGCGTCAACTCCCGGTCCTGCTGCTGATCACCCGGCAGGACGGTATCGACGAGGAACAGGCCATCGCCCTCGGGGCGGCGGATTTCATCCGCAAGCCCTTCAAACCCCTGGTCCTGAAGGCGCGGGTGCGCACCCACTTGGAACTGCGGCGCTGGCGCATGTCGGCTGAACAGGAACAGTCTCGGCCCAGCGCCAGTCAGTGGGAGCGGTACAGCCAGGTGCTGCAGAATGCCATCCTCGGCACCCTGGCGGGCCTGGTGGAGACGCGGGAACCGGAATCGAGCCAGCACATTCCCCGCACCCGCCGCTATGTCGAGATCCTGGCGACCCGGGTGGCCGCGCTGCCGCGCTTCGCCGCCGAGCTGACCCCGGCCCGGATCAGCCTCATCGGCAAGGCATCACAGCTCCATGACATCGGCAAGATCGGCATCCCCGAACGCATCCTGCTCAAGCCCGGGGGGCTGGATGCCACGGAATTCGAGGTCATCAAGACCCATAGCCAGCTGGGGGGTGAGATCCTGACCCGGGTCATGGGTCAGGCGGAGGCCGCCCTGGCGGAGTACCCCGCGGAAGAGCGCCAGGCCGCCCTCGCCTACCTGGAACTCGCCCGGGCCATCGCCACCAGCCATCACGAACGCTGGGACGGCGGTGGCTATCCCGCGGGCCTGATAGGGGAGGCTATCCCCCTGCCCGCGCGGCTCATGGCCCTGGCCGATGTCTTCGATGCCTTCACCACCCGCCGGGTCTACAAACCGGCCCTGGGCCTGGCGGTCACCCGGGACTACATCCAGTCCCAGAGTGGCAAGCAGTTCGATCCCCAGGTGGTGGAGGCCTTCCTCGCCAGCTTCGACGAATTCGCCCGCATCGCCCAGGAGTATCCCGACCCGAGGCCGGTCTGAGGTCCTGCCACCCGAAGGCGGGGCGCGGTCAGGCACGCGCCGGAGGCCAGATCAGCAGGGACGCGGCCCGGCCGCCGCCTTTTTTAGCCCGCCATCCGCTCCCGCAGCCAGGCGTACCAGGCCTCCAGCCCCTCCCCGCTACGGGCGGAGACCTTCAGGACCTGAATGTTCGGATTCACCCGCCGGGCGTAACCGATGCACTGCTCGACATCGAAATCCAGATAGGGGAGCAGATCGATCTTGTTGAGGAGCATCAGGTCCGCGGCATGGAACATGTCCGGATACTTGAGCGGTTTGTCCTCGCCCTCGGTGACCGAGAGGATGGCGACCTTGTGGGCCTCGCCCAGGTCGAAGGCCGCCGGGCAGACCAGATTGCCGACGTTCTCGATGAACAGCAGGCTGCGCGGGTCCAGGGCGAGGCTCTCGATGGCATGTCCGACCATGTGGGCGTCCAGATGGCAGCCCTTGCCGGTGTTGATCTGCAGGGCCGGGACGCCGGTGGCGCGGATGCGATCGGCGTCGTGACTGGTCTGCTGATCGCCCTCGATCACCGCCAGGGGGTAATGGTCCTTGAGGTCCTGGATGCTGCGGGTCAGGAGGCTGGTCTTCCCGGAGCCGGGGCTGGAGACCAGGTTCAGGGCCAGGATGCCGTGGGCCTGGAACCAGGAGCGGTTGGCGGCGGCGTATTGATCGTTCTTGCCGAGGATGTCCTGTTCGATCTGCACCATGCGACCCTGGCTGAGCCCCGGGGCGTGAGCGTGGGCGGGACCCAGGCCGTAATGATGGTGTCCAGCGTCGCCATGGGCATGAGGATGCGCTTCAGTCAGGTCATGGACGGCGTCATGCTCATGGGCATGATCGTGTGGATGATCATGGGCATCGTCCGGACCATGAAGGTGGTCGTGGGTATGATCGTGCCCCTGTCCTAGAGCATGATCGTGGTCATGGCGATGGCTGTGCGTATGGGCGTGACTATGTTCCAGGCCCGGGCCGTGGTGGTGGCTATGAGAATGGATGTGGGAGTGGAGATGATCATGGTCATGATCGTGGCCGTGATCATGATCGGGGTGATGAGGGTGATCCACCTCCGGGGCCAGTTCCTGACCATCGATACGGGTTTCACCCTGGCCGCAGCCGCACACGGTACACATCTATTCAACCTCTAACTCTTTGATTCGCATTTCTTCGCCCCGGGTGAGGCGGACGCCATAGCCACCGCAGGCCGGACAGGGATCGTACCGCTGGCGCACCGGTACAGTGGCACCACATTGCAGACAGACCCCCTCCCCCGGTGTCTCGATAATCTCCAGCCGCGCCGCTTCCGCCAGACTGCCGCGCATCACGGCCTCGAAGCAGAACCGCAGCGCCTCGACCTCCACCCCGGCCAGGGGGCCGATCTCCAGCCAGACCGTCCTGACGTGCTTAAAGCCCTGCTGGCTGGCGGTCGTCTCCAAAACCTGGAGGATGCCCTCGCAGATCGACATCTCGTGCATGGTGATTACCGCTGGGGGAGGTGACCCGCGCGCAGGCAGGGGGTGGGGCGGCTCAGGCCGGATGAGGGCCTCAGGGCAGGGGGCGGACTTAAGGGGGGAATTATAGCCGGAGTGGGCCTGGCAGGCTGTATAGCCGGAGGGGGCCAGGCAGGCGGTAATCGGGGACACTCAGGGACCTTGAAACCGCCAAGGCCGGCGAGGTGTGGCAAAAGACGCAGTCGCATCGCCATCCGCCCCATTCGCCACCGTCCTTGACCCAGGTCCATTGGGTCGCCTGGTTGGGCGGGCTAGAATTGGCGTGACTGTTCGCACCCCCTCTCCCCAACCCTCCCCCGCCAGGTGGGAGGGAGGAAGAGAATCAGCGGCTTGTGTTACCCGTGCCAGCCCAGGCAGCATGGGGGGTGTGAACGCCCAATCATGACGAACGGCCTGGTAGCCACGACAAACGAAGGTTGATCGCCAAACGGCTGTCATGTGTGAACGCCTATGAATGAAAGACCTTGGTGCCGCTGTCCGCTTCTGTCACCCCATTGGATCCTCGCCTTCAGTTCGTGAAACATGCCGCACCTTACACTGCGCCCTGGCGCAAGTCCGGGGCCTTCCTCTGGGTGGTGAGCCTGGCCCTCATGTTGTGGGCGCTGACCTTCCTGCACGCCAGCCTGGCGCTGCGGGAGGGGGAGGATGAGGTGCACCAGCGCCGGGAACTGGTGGGCCAGTTGGATCTGACGGATCTCGCCCTCTTCACCGAGGCCCGCTATACCCGCCACCCCAGCCAGGCGGATCTGCACAGCCCCTTCCAGGACCATCCCCTGGCCCTGGAGCACTTTCCCACCGGCTCCCTGATGCCCGCTCCGGTCCGGACTGCCTGGCCAGGGTTAGTGGAACCGCCGGCGGCGGGCCAGCCTGAAGCCAGAGGGGTGGGCCTGCCTGAACCGCCAGCTGCGGGCTTGCCTGAGCCGAGGACCTCGTTATCAATCCTTGGCCGGTCCGAACAGGAGGAGCGGCCATGAGGACCCTGCTCCGGCGTCAGCGCTATCTGCTGGATTACAGCCTGTCCTCCCTGGCCCGCCGGCCGGGTAAGCACCTGGCGCTGCTGCTGGTCTACACCCTGATGGTCTTCCTGCTGGCCTCGACCCTGCTCTTCACCCAGTCCCTGCGGCGGGAGGCGGCCCTGATCCTGGCGGACTCTCCGGAACTGATCGTGC